>JAFGPK010000049.1 GCA_016936235.1 Candidatus Fermentibacteraceae bacterium
AGGCCCCCGGTGGCACCGATGACAGATCCCACTGGATGAGGGTCCTGTCGAAGCAGCTTCCGTACTGCCCGTGGTAGAGGTAGTCGGACCCTCCGTTGGGGTTTGTGGAATCAGGTTTGCAGCAGCAGACGTAAGCATCCTGCAGGGGCGCAAGTTCAAGGGTCTCCGCCGGGAGTGACAGGAGCGGCACCAGCGTTACGGCGATAAGGCACCATTTCATTTCGACCTCCTCATGTTGTTAGCAATATTTTTCATTGCTAACAATATTATCAATTATCGCCGTTGTCAACAAGGATGGTATATGTTTGCGTAAAATAATGTTGTATATTATGTTGCTTTCTGATCGGCAAACAGCTATATTCACTCTGCATTGCTGATAACGGAGGTAGAATTGAAGCCATCATCGAAACCCGCTGCTCTGCCCGATCCCTACTCAGGTCTGTGGGAGGCGCTTTACCGCCTGAACGAGAAGGTCGGTTCCCGTCAGAGGCTCTCTTCCATCCTGAAAGTTTCGACGCATACGATTCAGAGGATACTCGTCGACGGCGACGTGCCTGAAACAGGAGACCGCTCGAGCCGAAGGCAGTCGCTTGCCTGGGCGAGGACCCTGACACGGCTTGCCGCGGGTCTGGAAATGGATCCGCTCACGCTTCTGGAGGATATCGGGTTCGACATGGGTGACGGTATGGATCAGCTCGTGGATTCGGAACTGGTCAAGCTGGGCAGCGGGGAGACCCGCCCCGGTTCCCCCGTCCTGACCCTTGCCGAAGTCCTCATGGATGTCCTCGGATCCCAGAGGTCAGCATCCGCTGAACCTCTGTCGAAGGCTCTGGGCAGGTTCATCGAACTCAACAGACGATCATCGGGGCTCAGGGCGACGGATGAGGAGATCTCTGAGGGCTCATACTGCCGGTCATGCCTTGCCTCCATCGAGGATCATGCCCCGGGATCCGGGGACTACTGCAAGTGGTGCGGCAATGAAGACGGGTCACTGAAGCCCCGGCTGGAGGTGCTGGAAATCATGACTGACTGGTTCATGTCCTGGCAGAAGGGCATAGACCGACAGGAAGCCGGAAGAAGAGCCGAGAGCTACATGCAGGCAATGCCCGCCTGGAACAGGTGATCCCTGAAATCTCCGCCACGGCGCTTCAGACCCGGATACTGCCGCCGTGTTTCCGTCATCCGCTCACCAGGATTTTCCTGGCCAGTTTTCCGTGCATCCTGCCCGTCCATCTTGCAAGGTGCAGGGTAGCCATGAACAGCAACGCTCCGCCGAGGACCACGAAGGGCATGAGCCAGACAGGTGTCCAGAAGGGTTCGGGAAAATCGAATATCTGGATATGGAACACGAGCTCCAGCAGAGGGTCCGCGACCATGGACAGAGCAAGCGCCACAAGCACGATGAAGACCGAGAAGTAGACCACTCCCAGAGGCAGCATCAGTATCAGGTATACCAGCGAAGACCAGGTGCTTCCAGTGGAGAAAACGCCCCTGATGCTTCCCCACCAACCGGCCCCCTTCCTGATGAACACGGCCCGGCGGGGCATCCTGACACCCAGGAGCGCCTCGACGATCCTTCCCTCTACGAACGCCAGTCCGCGGAAGGACAGGAAAAAGAGCCATGCGAGGGGAACTCCGATGACGAGTACCATCATGCTTGCGGACAGGGACACTCCCGTTACGGCCCAGGTGAAGTAGATGATACCGGTTGCAAGGGACAGGATCATGTAGAGCAATGATGCCCAGGCCGCCGGTTCGGCGATGACACCGAAGAAAGTCCTCTTCCTTTCCCTGCTCCCCGCGGATGTCAGCACCGGGACAGTATACTTCTCCACTTTCCTGTAATGATCGGCAACCTCTGCGGGTTCTCCGTACCTCTCTATCGCAGCCCTTGCAGCTTCCTCCTCGGATTCTTCGGGGTTCTGCGACAGCTCGGTCTCGATGGCGGCGGAGAGATGGTCCTCGGCGTCAGACAGGGCGTCCTGCACAACGGCCCTGTCGCTCCCTTTCAACTCTTCGCGGAAAGCGTTGAGATAGTCTTCCAGCAGCTTAATCATTCAGGGCACCTCCAAGTATCCTGTCCATCAGTCTGCATGTCCTGTTCCAGATCGTCCCCCATCTGGCAAGGGCTTCCAGGCCCTGGTCCGTGATATTGTAGTACCTTCGCGGGGGACCTGATACCGAGGGCTCCACCCTGCTGGCGAGAAGCCCGTTGCCCTCGAGGGACCTCAGGACCGGGTACAGGGCTCCGTGCTTGATCAGGGGGACTTTCTGATCATCCTCCTCCATGAGCTTGGCTATCTGGTATCCGTACATCGGTTCCACGGCCGAACGGAGAATGCTCAAAAGCGCCAGAGCCGTGGTGCCGGCGCTGAGCTCCTTCCTGAACTTCCTGTCAGCCGCTGCCGCCGCGGCCTCGGAATTCTTCGAAACGTCCTTCGGATCAACGTGCCTGCCCATTGTTCACTCTCCTGCCCGGCGGGTTGATTCCCGGCTTCACATCGATACTAATACTAACTTAATAATATGTCAAGATTGACAGTATTTTTCATCTTGACCTACCCGAAAAGCATGTGCCGAAAAGGTGTCCCGGCTTATATTATGCTCTCTAAGAGGAGCAACCATCATGCAGGGAGCAAGATGACGAACGACGAGAACGGAAGCCTGGATTTCATCCGTGAGATAGTGGAGAGGGACATAAAAGAGGGCAAGCACGGAGGAAGGATACACACGAGGTTCCCGCCCGAGCCCAACGGCTGCATCCATATCGGGCACGCCAAGGCGATATGCACTGATTTCGGGATCGCCGAGGAATACGGAGGGTTGTGCAATCTACGTTTCGATGACACCAATCCGGTCAAGGAGGATGTCGAGTTCGTGGAGGCCATCAAGGAGGACATCCGCTGGCTCGGTTACGACTGGGGGAACAGGCTCTACTTCGCCTCGGATTATTTCGAGCAGATGTACCTCTACGCCGAGGAACTGATACGGAAGGGTGTCGCATACGTCTGCGACCTCTCCGCCGAAGAGGTTCGGCAGTACCGGGGCACCCTGACCGAACCCGGACGGAACAGCCCCTACCGCGAAAGGTCCGTGGACGAGAACCTCGACCTCTTCCGGAGGATGAAGGCCGGTGAGTTCCCCGACGGTTCCAGGACCCTCAGGGCAAGGATAGACATGTCCTCCCCGAACATCAACATGAGGGACCCGGCCATCTACAGGATACTGAGGAAGAGCCACCACAGGACCGGTGACGAATGGTGCATCTACCCCATGTACGACTACGCCCACTGCCTGGAGGACTCCATCGAGGGCATAACCCACTCCTTCTGCTCCATAGAGTTCGAGGACCACAGACCTCTCTATGACTGGTTCCTCGATCAGCTTGGGATATTTCACCCTCAGCAGATCGAATTCGCGAGGCTCAACCTCACCTACACGGTGATGAGCAAGCGCAAGCTGGCGATGATTGTGGAGAAGGGAGTCGTTTCGGGATGGGACGATCCCAGGATGCCGACCCTCTCGGGTCTCCGCAGGAGGGGCGTCACCCCTGAAGCGGTGAAGGACTTCCTCGGCCGGATAGGTCTGGCGAAGCGGGACAGTACCGTTGACATGGCCCTGCTGGAATACTGCATAAGGGACGATCTCAACAGGAGGTGCATGCGGCTCATGGGGGTCCTTGATCCCCTGAAGGTGACCATCGAGAACTATCCGGAGGATCGGACGGAGACCCTGGAGTTCACCAACAATCCGGAAGATGAGTCGGCAGGCACCAGATCGGTCCCGTTCTCCAGGGAGATATACATAGAGAGGGATGACTTTCAGGAGGAACCCCACAGGAAGTTCAAGAGACTCGTCCCCGGCGGTGAAGTGCGTCTGCGGTACGCGTACTACATCAGGTGCGTGGGTCTGGAGAAGGACGAAGACGGTACCGTGACAGGCCTTGTCTGCACGTACGACCCCGCCACCAGGGGAGGCGACTCACCCGACGGCAGGAAAGTGAGCGGTACGATCCACTGGGTTTCGGCGAGGCATGCGGTGAATGCCAGGGTCATACTGTACGACAGGCTGTTTTCGGTGGAGAACCCGCTGTCGGTGGATGACTTCATCGGAACGATCAATGATGACTCCCTTGAGATACTTGACGGTTGCATGCTTGAACCGGCAGCGGCCGATATGGAGGTGGGAGTACCGGTGCAGTGCGAGAGGAAGGGCTATTTCTGCAAGGACCCCGGGACCGCGGGTGGAAGGACCGTATGGAACAGGACCGTGGCTCTCAGGGATACATGGAAGAAGATACTCCGGAACGAGGATTGACCGCTCCCGGCTTGGAAATACATGGAGGTGAGCATCGGCAGCGAAGAGAAAACGCTCAGGACTATCCGTCATCTGCTTCACAGTGAGCCCGAACTCTCGGGAGGAGAAGAAGCCACCGCCTCAAGGGTGGCTGAGATACTCTCCTCGTACGCTCCCGCAAAACTCCTGACGAACCTCGGCGGACACGGCGTGGCTGCCGAGTTCGAAGGTTCTTCTCCTGGTCCAAGGATACTCCTCAGGTGCGACATGGATGCACTTCCCATCAACGAGTCGGCGACCCTCCCCCATGCCTCGACCCGAAGGGGGGTCTCTCACAAGTGCGGCCACGATGGACATATGGCGATAATGCTGGGTGTTGCGGGGAGACTCTCAAGGAGACCGCCTGCTTCCGGGTCTGCGGTGCTTCTCTTCCAGCCGGAAGAGGAGACAGGCCTCGGGGCCAGGAAGATCCTTGACGATCCCGCATTCGGTGAGATCTCGCCGTCCATGGCCTTCGCGGTCCACAACCTGCCAGGCTTTCCCCTGGGCAGCGTGATACTTGCCGGGGGACCCTTCGCCTCCGCATCCAGGGGGATGGCGGTATATCTCCGTGGAGAGTCCTCCCACGCTTCCGAACCCCAGCTGGGCAGGAGCCCGGCCATGGCCGCGGCCCACCTGATACAGGCCTTCACCGACCTGCCCCAGACGGCCGTGGCAATGGACAGGGGCGCCAAGGCTACCGTTATCCATGTCAGGATAGGCGAAGAGGCCTACGGGACCTCACCCGGGGAGGGGAAGGTCCTGGTCACCCTGAGGGCCCACGATCAGGAAACACTGTCCATCCTGGCCGGGAAGGCCGGGGAACTGGCCGGGGACATCGCCCGTGCGTACGGACTGGACCCGCGTATCTCCTGGACCCAGGAATTCCCGTCTACGGTGAATGATCCCGGGGCGGTGTCCATCGTCAATCTCTGCGCACAAAGGCTGGGAATGGAACTCATCATCAGGACGGAACCATTCCCCTGGTCCGAGGATTTCGGTCATTTCACCGGTATCTGCCCGGGTGCTCTCTTCGGACTCGGTTCCGGAGAGGACCACCCCGCACTGCACAGTCCGGAATACGACTTCCCGGACGAGCTGATTGCACCCGGTGCAGCCCTTTTCATGGAGATCCTCGAAGAGACCCTCGGCTGAGAGGCAGGAATATTCTGTACGACAGCTCATGGATAGAACTCAGCAGAAGCGCGCTGAAGGCCAACGTCGATTTCATGAAGGGTCACATAGGACCGGACGCCATCCTGTCCAGCGTAATAAAGGGAAATGCGTACGGCCATGGGATAAAGGCTTTCGTACCGCTGGCGGAGGAGTGCGGTATCAGGCATTTCTCGGTTTTCTCGGCCCGGGAGGCTCAGGTAGCCCTGGAAGCCGTGACCCATGGCAGCGTCATTATGATAATGGGCCATATAGGAGATGAAGCCGTCCCATGGGCTATAGAGCACGGCATATCCTTCTACGTCTTCGACTTCCACAGACTTCAAATAGCTGCGGAAGCCGCCGGAAGGATTGGGAGGAAGGCCCTTGTTCATCTCGAGCTGGAAACCGGCCTGAACCGGACCGGTTTCACCGAAGACGAGATGGAGAGGCTCGTGAAAGCCGTAAGGGGCTGCCCCGACCTGGCCGTGACCGGAGTTGCGACCCACTACGCGGGAGCTGAGACCGTCTCCAACTACCTGCGCATACAGAAACAGATCGCCCTTTTCAGGGAGAAGTGCCTGTGGCTCCAGAAGAGGGGGGTGAATATCGGCATCATGCACTCGGCCTGCTCGGCGGCGGCTCTCACCTACCCTGAGACCATCATGGACATGGTGCGGTCAGGGATCGCGCTCTACGGCTTCTGGCCCACCGGTGAAACGAAAATGTACTATCTCCTGAACTATTCATGCGGCGGGGAGGATGAGATATCAAAGGCCCCCTCCCCTCTCAGAAGGGTCATGAGCTGGAAGACCAGGATCATGTCCATCCACGACGTTTCCCCCGGTCAGTTCGTGGGCTACGGGAATACCTGCATGACCACGGTAAGCAGCAGGATCGCCTCGGTACCCATAGGCTACTCCCACGGATTCCCCCGCGACCTGAGCAATTCCGGTTTCGTTCTGATATGCGGCAGAAGGGCTCCTGTGGCCGGTCTGGTCAACATGAACATGATCCTGGTGGACGTCACCGGGATCCCTGAAGCCTCCACGGGAGATGAAGTGGTGATAATCGGCCGTCAGGGCGAGCAGGAGGTTACGGTGAGTTCATTCAGCGAGATGTCGCAGTACCTGAATTACGAAGTTCTTGTGCAGATTCCGGCTCATATTCCCAGGATAGCGGTGGACTAGCGTCCACCGCTCCATGTTCGAATATGAGCCAGAGACCTACTCAGGTACTCGAAGAACCTGGCCCGGATAAATCCTGTCAGGGCTTTCCAGCATCGGCTTGTTGGCCTCGAATATCCTGCTGTACTTGTTCGCGTCTCCGTAGAACTTCTTGGAGATGGCCGAGAGGGTATCGCCCTTCTGAACCGTATGGAACCGCATCTTCCCCTGTCTGACCTTGGCGGTCTTGTCGGGTGAGCCCTTCACGGTGATCTGGTCGGACACCCTGGAGATTCCCCGCACGTTGCCTGCTATCAGGAGAGCCTTCTCCTGGTCCTCCTCCGTCGCGGATACTCCCTTCAGGGTCACCACGTCGTCGGCGACGGAAACCTCCAGCCCCTTGATAGGGACGCCGAAACGCTCTATCCGCTCCTGGATCCTCTTCGCCATCTCTGCGTTCTGCCCCATCTCAGCCAGTTTCTCACCGGCATCCTTGATGAAATCCATAACCCCCATTACCGCACCGCCTTCCATTATGAGTCCGGAGACATTTTTCTCCGTTACTTCATATATAGGCTCAGTGCCCCGCCCGCAACAGAGGCATGATCAATGGCATGCTGGAGAGGTCATGGTTATGTTAATCTTCGGGCAGGACAAACCGGAACAGTTTGGAGGAGATCATGGTCAATCTCGGCGGGAACCTGGGGAAAGCGCTGGGCTCTCTGGTTGGAGGAGCACTCTCGGGAAAGGATGGCAATCCTCTCGGCAGTCTCCTGGGAAGTCTGGGTGGTGATGACGAGGAGAAGGAGACCAACATGCTGGCGTCTGTTCTGGAGCTTGTCCAGAAAAGCGGCGGCGTCACATCCGTCATCGAGATGTTCAGCAGTAACGGGCTGGGTCAGAAGGCGCAATCATGGGTCGGCGGAGGACCTAACGAGGACCTGGAGCCGGAACAGGTCCAGCAGGTGTTCGGCGGTTCCCTGATCGGCAAGGTCGCATCGGCACTGGGGGTGAATTCCGGCCAGGCCAGTTCGGTGGTGGCGAAGCTGCTGCCGGAGGTGGTGAACCAGATCACACCGAAAGGTGAGGTCTCAGGCGAACAGGACAATCTGATCTCGAAGGGTCTATCCCTTCTGGGTATCTGACATGGATGACTTCGAGAGGCTGGGCCTCTTCTACCTTGGCAGGGACTATGATACAGACACCGGTGAGATACAGGAACGGCCCCTCCTCTACGCTTCAAAAGAGCTGACAACCCACGCTGTATGCATAGGGATGACAGGCAGCGGCAAGACCGGACTCTGTATCGGACTGCTGGAAGAGGCGGCCATCGACGGGATACCCTCCATTGTCATAGACCCCAAGGGCGATCTCTGCAACCTGATGCTGACCTTCCCGGGGCTGACCCCCGAAGAGTTCATTCCATGGATAAACCTGCAGGAGGCTGAGAACAGCGGAATGTCCGGGCCGCAGTACGCCGAGTCCCAGGCAGCTCTGTGGAGGGAGGGCCTGGCGAAATGGGGCCAGGACCCATCCAGGATACGGCGATTGAGGGACTCGGCTGAATTCCGAATCTACACCCCGGGAAGCTCAGCGGGGACACCCGTCTCAATTCTGAGTTCGCTTTCGGCACCTCCTCCACAGATCAGGGAAGACAGAGAGCTGCTTACGGAAGCCATCGAATCCACGGTAACAAGTCTGCTGAGTCTTCTTGATATGAATGCCGATCCCCTTCAGAGCAGGGAGCACATCTTCCTTTCGAATGCCTTCAAGACCTCCTGGGAAGAAGGCAGGGACCTGGACCTCGGCATGCTCATAGGAATGATCCAGGACCCGCCCCTTAAGAGGATAGGCGCAATGGATATGGAGTCCTTCTACCCGAAGAAGGACAGGTCAGTGCTGGCGATGAGGATCAACAGCCTTCTGGCAGCTCCCGGATTCGAGGCCTGGCTCGAGGGGGAACCCCTGGATATCGACGGCTTCCTCTTTACAGAGGAGGGAAAACCGAAGGTCTCCATCTTCTCCATCTCGCATCTCAGCGAGACCCAGAGGATGTTCACCGTTTCCCTGCTTCTGACGCAGCTGGTGAACTGGATGAGGACCCAGCCGGGTACAGCCAGCCTAAGGGCGATATGCTACATGGACGAGATATTCGGATACTTCCCGCCCGTGGCCGACCCCCCATCCAAGAAGCCGCTGCTCACCCTCCTGAAACAGGCAAGGGCCTACGGCCTGGGAATGGTCCTCACCACCCAGAACCCGGTGGACCTTGACTACAAGGGACTGGCGAATACGGGTACCTGGTTCATTGGCCGTCTTCAGACGCAGCAGGACCGGGACAGGATAATCGACGGCCTGAAGACCACCGAGAGCGTCATGAACAGGAATCTCAGCATCACAGCGCTCAGGGACATGATAGGAAAGCTGGACAAGAGGGTCTTTCTGCTGAACAGCGTACACCGCGACCACTCACAGGTATTTCACACCCGATGGGCACTCTCGTACCTGAGGGGACCCCTCACCCGAGAACAGATAAAATCCCTCTCAGCTGATGATGCAAGGCATTCGGGGACCGGTACACCATCACTTCCGCCCACTCCTCCCCCGGTGGCTGAAAAAACAGCAGCTTCACGGACCCCTCCCGTTCTGCCTCCCCATCTGACACCGGGATTCCTTCCAATGCAGAACAGCACCTCCGGGAATGAGGGGCCGGTCTACCGGCTGGCAGCCTGGGGTATCGGCACGGTGTACTACCTTGACTCGAGAAGGGGCATCTCCTCCGAAAGGGAACTGAACCTGCTTTCGATTCTGGACCCGGAAGACCCCCTGCCCTCCTGGGAAGACGCAGCTTCGACGGAAATGGGCTTCGACGACCTCCTTTCCGAACCCGAAGCGGGTTCGGCATTCACGGAACCCCCTCCCTACCTCTCCGACAGGAAGATAGTCACGGCATGGGAGCGGACGCTGAAAAACTGGCTCTACAGGAACCAGACGCTTGACCTGCTGAAAAGCCCTTCGCTTGACATCCTCTCCTCACCCGGTGAGACGGAGAGGGATTTCAGGATAAGGCTTAAAACGGCTGCCCATGAAAAGCGGGACGAGATGATGGAGAAGCTCAAAACCGATTACGGAAGAAAGATCGAATCCCTGGAGAACAAGATCTTCACCGCTGAACAGAGACTGGAGAAGGAGAAGGAACAGCAGAAGCATCAGAAGGTCCAGACCACGATCTCCCTGGGGGCCACCGTTCTCGGAGCACTTCTTGGCGGAGGAAGATCCTCCGTTGGACGGGCGACCACCTCGGCGAGAAGCGCCAGCAGGATACTGAGGGAAAAACAGGACGTGGAGCTGGCGGAGGAAAAGCTGGAAAGGCTCAGGAAAGACCTCGAGACCATCAACGGACAGCTGGCCGGGGAACTGGAGGACATAAGGGACTCCTTAGATCCGGCTCTGGAAGAACTGGAGACCTTCAGCATCAAGCCTCTCAAGAAGAACATCTCGATCAAGCGGATGCTGCCGGTATGGGTCCCGTCCCGATAAGAGGCCGAAGCACCACCAGGGGCGCTAGATCATGAAGTATATGGAGTGACCCTGGCGCCATATGAGAAGCAGAACGTCTTCCGCTGTGGACAGGAGCCTGTTCGCGTCCCCCGGAGACTCCACTTCGAGACCGTCTATCTCAAGGATGACGTCGCCAGGCTGGACTCCGGCACTGGCCGCCCTTCCGCCTGGATCGACGTCCACGATCATGACCCCCTTCAGTGAGGGGTCTCCAAGCGCCTCGGCGGTCTCACGGTCAAGCGATTCGAGGGTCCAGCCGAAACTGCCCTCTGACTGAGCAACCGCGGCCATCGCCGTCTCTTCCTCCGTCCTCTCCCCGAGGACCACGGAAATGTCGAGTTTTCCTCCGTCCCGGTAGACGCCCAGGGCGACACGGCTATCGGGGTCCTGCTCTGCGATCAGATTTCGGAATTCGGTGACGGAATGGAAAGATTCACCATTGACAGTGAGTATCACGTCGCCTCTTTGAAGACCGTAATTACCGGCGGGAGTATCCTGCAGAACCTGTGAAACAAGGACGCCGCCTTCGGTCAGGTCCAGCCCGAAGTGTTCGGCCAGACCCGGGGTGATCTCCTGGATCGTTACGCCCAGCCAGCCCCTTCTAACGTATCCATGCTCCATGAGATCATCCATGACGCTGACCGCCACGTTCACCGGAATGGCGAAGCCTATTCCCTGGTAGCCGCCGTTCCTGGTGGCGATGGCCGTATTTATTCCCACCAGTTTCCCGTCGAGGTCGACCAGCGCTCCTCCGCTGTTGCCGGGATTGATGGCGGCGTCGGTCTGAATGTAGTCCTCGAAGGCCGCCAGGCCGACGTCGGATCTTCCGATGTAGCTGATTATACCCTGTGTGACGGTCTGACTGAGGGCGAAGGGAGAACCCACCGCCAGGACCCACTGACCGACCCTGAGGTCGTCGCTGTCACCCATCTCTATCGCGGGGAGACCGCTGGTGTCTATGCTGATCAGGGCCAGGTCAGTCTCCGGGTCGGTTCCTACCAGCTGCCCCGAATACCGCAGACCGTTCTGAAGCACCACCTCGAACTCGTCCGCCTCTCCCACCACATGGTGGTTGGTGAGTATCATGCCGTCGGGTGAGACGATCACACCGCTGCCGATGCCGGTCATCGTATACTCCTGCTCCCTGGGAGCACTGAAGAAATCCTGCCAGGGATCGAACCCGAACGGACTGGAGAAGTCCGGGAAGGAGGGCACCCTGGCCACAACCGTGGTCCTTGAGGTGATGGTCACAACGCTGGGCCCCACCAGTTCCGAAATATCAACGAACATGTTGCTGAGCATATGGGGATCGATGAGCACCTGGAAACCTTCATCAGTCTTGCCGACAGTATCCTGCGCCAGGATCGCCCCGGCCAGCAGCATGACAATGAGTCCAGGCACCACACCCTTCATGCCGGACAGTATCATACTCAATCCTCCAATGTTCTATTGCACCTGATAACCTGCGGGAACGCGGTCCCTTCAGCTGTTATATATTCCATGAAGGCACATTGGTTCCTCTTTCATGCCAGGAGAACGGAGAGACGATGACCCTTCGGCTGCCATGCCCCGACAACGATACGGAATACGCTCTGAACCCGTCCAAGATAATAGCCCTGGGATTGAACTATCAGGACCATATAGACGAGACCGGGTCGGAGAGACCCAGCGAGCCGGTGCTCTTCGCGAAGACCCCGAACGTCCTCATCGGACCCGATGAGGAGATAGTCATACCCGCCTTCCTGAAGGACTGCGGTTTCGGGAGCGTGGTGGTCCATTACGAGGCCGAGCTGGCTGTGGTCATCGGCAGGAGGGCTTCCGGAGTGACACCTTCGCAGGCCATGGGGCACGTACTGGGTTACACCTGCTTCAATGACGTGAGCCAGAGGAACCTCCAGTTCTCCGACATCTCGGGATGGTTCAGGGGCAAATCACTAGACACTTTCGGTCCTGTGGGCCCGAGGATAGTCCCTGCGGGACTGCTGCCCGACCCCCACGACCTTTCCATCACCTGCAGGCTCAACGGATCCACGGTCCAGAGTTCGCACACCTCGAACATGCTGTTCCGAATCCCGGAGACCATCGCCTTCATCTCCAGGCAGATAACCCTGGAACCCGGCGACATCATAGCCACGGGAACGCCGGCGGGTGTGGGTCCTCTGTCGCACGGTGACTTGGTCGAGGTGGAGATCGAGGGGATCGGTGTTCTCAGGAACAGCGTGAGGGACGATGCAGGGACCGGCTGAAGCTCCTCCGGACCCTGTGTCTATGACACGGGAACGGCGAAAAGGGCTATGGCCAGCATCACTGCCGCAAGGGCCAGGGCGGCAAACCCTCGCACGTTCCTCTTGAGGATGGATGCGGCCACCAGGCACTGCAGCATGTAATAGAGGGCAAATGCCCTGGAGGCCAGCGCGACTATCTGGAAGGTTCCGGCGGTCCATACGAGGATTAGGGCACCGGCGCCGATGAGGAGGTATGACCACCTTCTGCCCAGCCTGCCCCCGGTCGCCTCCACAATATTGCCCTCTCCACCCAGAGTGTCCGCCACCGCGGCGCTGAACTGGCTCAGCACCGCCGCTGCTATCAGAGGAACTGGCAGCAGCGGGGAGACCCTCCGCGCAAGCCCTAGAAGGGCGTCATCGGCGGCAGGTCCCGACAGGTAATGCATCATCGGGGTGGCCACCGCGACGAAGACCAGGTAAACGGCCGCCGAGGTGATCTGGGAGATCCTGCAGGATCTTGCCCTCGTCTCCCTGTCGTACTCCTCGCCAAGGTACCTGGACGTCTCGAACCCCTGAACGCAGATGAGAGTACCGCCCAGTACCGCCAGGATGTGCGGCATCCCCTGACCGGGTGCCGCCGGCAGGTTCAAGATTCCGCGGGAGGAGAGCGAGACGTCATGAACCGTGAACCCGGCGATCATGGTAACGATTATCGCCATGGTCACCCAGATGGCCCGGCTTTCCAGCTTCTGAAGTTCCTTCAGCCCGCGGCCGAAGCCCACCGAGCAGATCAGGGCAATCACCAGGGAGGTTATCAGCTTCTCGTGGATGGTGGAATCCACACCCAGGCCGTTGAGGAGGAATGAGCTCAGTATCCTGAGGTAGAGGCATACGGAGATGATATAGGCAGGAACCAGTGCAATGTCGGAGACCCGGTCAAGGCAGCGGGTGGTCCTTCCGGCTTCGCAGCTCTCCAGGGCAGGTTCCGCCAACCGTATGTTTAACCTCATCACCCAGCCCACTGAGTAGGCCAGGGCTGATATGCACGCCATGGCCGCAAGCGAGAACCGCCCGGCGGCACCGGCCAGTATGGGTACGATGACCAGGAATCCGCTTCCGAAGATGGAGGCCAGCGGAGTGGAAACGGCGCCCATCAGATTCCTGCCTCGCACGGGACCTCCCTTTATGAGCAGTTAACGAACCGGGCGAATATACGAGCCGCCTGAACCCTAAATTAGTGCGCCGCCGTCCTCACCCGACTGGCGCCGCACTGTCCCGGTCACTATTTTAGTACGTTGGTGCCTTATCCGCCAAACCTGGAATGCGAGGCCTATGTACCCGAACAGAAGCATGCCCGAGAGACGAGCCGCGGGAGTACTGCTCCTCGCAGCCCTCGCCATGATGTTTACCGCCATGTCATGCATAGACGACCCGCCGACCCATCCTGAGATAAACGAGTACAGGTCGTTCCTTGACCTGGTGTGGGAACTGTACGATCAGAAGTACGTTGGCTTCGACAGTAAGAACGTGGACTGGGAAGGGATACACCAGCAGTACTCCGACATGGCCGCAGGGGCGGATTCCACCGACGAGCTCATGGAGGTGGTGGTGGCGATGGTGGGGGAACTGGAGGACAGGAACGCGTTCCTCGCCATGGACGGCAGCGTGGTCCCGACCTTCAGCGGCGAAACCCGGGTAAACTTCGACTACTCGGTCCTTATGGAATACCTTGAACCATGGAATTTCCAGTGGGACTCCTCCTTCGGCGTCACGTGGGGCAGCTGCGTCATCGATTCCATTCCATACTTCGCCATCAAGCACTTCAACTACTTCTTCACGTACATGCATTTCAGGGACGAGTTCATCACCCATCTGGAGTCACCGGGGATGATACTGGACCTCAGGATGAGCGACGATTTCTCCCTGGTGCCGGCGGAGCAGCTCCCTGGCCTCTTCACGGACCAGAGCATGGTAGCGTTCCTCACCCAGTACCGAACCGGTCCTTCCCACGACGACATCTCACAGCTTGAGAGCCATAACATCTCCCCCATCTCATGGGCCTTCCTGAAACCGGTGGTGATCCTCGCGGGACAGCAGAACTTCGGCCCCTCCGAGGCTTTCCTGTCGGTCATGGAGAGAATGCCCCACGTAACCATCATCGGCGATACCACGGGGGGAGGCGCCAACACACCCGGCTACATGAACCAGCAGTACTGGCCTGTTTGGGACTTCTGGGACATAACCTGCCCCTTCGCAAGGTTCCTGACAGCGGACACCGTATGCATCGAGGGGGTAGGCATAATCCCCGACATCCACGTCCAGGCCACTGAAGAGGCTTTCGCAGCGGGGGAGGATCCCGTGCTGGAGTACGCCATACAGTGGATAGGCGAAGCCACTTCTCCCCAGTGATTCAGTCCGAGGTGAGTACGAAGAGGTGGTCCCCGTAGAACGACGACTCGATATCCCTCGGGAAGCCGTCCACATCCAGAGCAGCAATGACACGGGGCTGCAGATAGCCTTCTGAGAACTCCATGACGCTGACCACCGTCCTTCCGCTTCCGGTCCTGTTCATCACGAACAGCAAGCCCTCGGGGGAGGCGCCGGGGATGAAGCACATGTCCACCGGATGACCCGGCAGGTTGCATCTCCCGCTTGTCTCCGGGACCATGAAACCCTGCACGAGCATCACGTAGCCGCTGTCGGAGCTCCACTGGGGACAGGACACGGCGTAGACCGAATCGATCCCGAAACAGACGACACCGCTGCAGGGACTTCCGGAGAAGGCATTCGTTAGTCTGCGGGCGGTGGTGGACAGGTCCAGCCAGATCCCGTAGATGTATCCCTCATCGGAGGAGGTCACGGCTACGATATGCCGCCCGCCCTCGGGGTCGACGCTCAGGTCCGAGGGCTGATGGGCCATCGGGCTTCTGAAGCCGTTGACGTTGGCGTAGGTCCATACCTCGCCGATGCTGCAGTCAGAGGCGTCGGCGAAGTAGATCTTCTCCTCGGTTGGAGAGGGCGAAAGGGCCAAGGGCTGCTGCCCCGGGGTGAAATTGTCTTCCACGGTGTTCGTACCCAGATCCACTTCGATAACCTGCGAACCGGGCCCCAGTACGTAGAGGTCACCGTGATTGTCCAGAATGGCATCGTTATATCCTGTGCCCGAGCTGCCTCCGATGGAATATGAGGTATCCACGGACATGGCATTCGTGTTCACCCGGCGAAGCGTCCCGTCAGAAGAGATGACCACCAGCTGCCCGGGGCCGGGGCAGACGACGGCGCGGCCCTGGCCCTCCAGGTCCATCACGGCCTCCACCTGAAGGTCCAGGGTGCTGACCATGCTGATACGTGAATTGCCGATATTCTCGAACTCCGTCACCTGGTGGCAGCCGGAGGTCAGCAGACCCCAGATGATGAGCCCCGCAGCTTTCCTTCCCATCAGATGTCCGAAGTCAGGACGATGATGTACTCGCCGTCCCCCGGTGAGATGATGTCCCTGGGAAATCCGTCCAGCTGCACCGTGGTGACAAGTTCCGGCACGGTGTACGATAGAGGGAACTCGAACACCGATATCACAGTGTTACCTTCATCGGTCCTGCTGAGGACATGGAGATATCCAAGGTAACCGGGAGTCGGGTTGAAGCTCAGGTCAACGGGATGACCCTGGACTTCGCGGGAAGTGACGATGAGAGTGTCCAGATAACCGCGGCAGGTGCATACGTACCCGTGGTCACCCGTCCAGCAGGGACAGGCGACGGCGAAGGACGAATCGATACCGAAGGGCAGTATCCCGGAGCAGGGCGAACCCGCGTCTATGGTGAGCTTCCTGGAGTACTGCGAGATGTCGAGATAGATTCCGTAGAGGCTTCCCCCTCCGTCCGTGCACCCGGCAATGACGTACCTTCCCCCCGCCGGCTCCACCATTATGTCCGCCGGGGTCGCGCCCAGGTTCGTGGTGAATCCAGTGTGGTTGTCGCTGGTCCAGATCTCTCCGATGAAACCCGTTCCGTCGGCGAAGTACAGCCTCGGCCAGTTGGGAGACGCGCATATGGCAACAGGGTCGGGTCCGGGGACGAAACCGTCCACCACTTCGTCCGTTGTCAGATCCACCTCTATCACCTGGGAACCGGGACCCAGCACGTAAAGATCGCCGCTGAGGTCTATCACTCCGTCGCCGTAACCGTCTCCCGAACTCCCTCCGATGAGATACGATGTGTCTTCGGACATGGACGCGAAATCTATCCTGTGCAGCCTGCCTTCAGCCGTTACGAGTATCAGTCCGCCGGGTCCGTCGGAGAACATGGTCCGTCCCATCTCGAAGTCTTCCATAATGCCTTCGACCTGGAAATCCGATGAGCGGACCAGCGTTATCCTGGTGAGGTCCCCGCTCCGGTACTCGGTAACCTGGTGGCAACCGGTAATGCACAGGAGGAGAAGGCACGCGGAGGCTGCGTAACCTGTCATCGTGCGGCTATTCACTCGTGAGCACGATGATGTAGTCCCCGCTCCCCGGTGAGGTCAGGTCCCTGGGAGTCCCTCCCAGCTCCACCTCGCCCTCCAGCTGGAGATCATCGTGGAAAGGATTCAGTGAGAAGACCGAGAGAACGGAGCTTCCGGAATCGGTCCTGCCGAGAACGGAGAGGTATCCGTCCGACCCGCAGTCCTCGTTGAAACACATCGCCAACGGATGGCCTGCCAGGATTTTAGTCGACAGCTTACTGGGTTCCATGTAACCCTTTACGATCACCAGACTGCCGTAATCGCCGTCCCATCTTGGGCAGCAGATGGCATAGACGGAATCGGATGTCATCGGGATCACGGCGGAGTTGGCGGAACCGGTGTTCACGTTCATGAACAGCCTGGCGGAAGTGGAGTAATCCAGCCATATGCTGTATATGGAGCCCAGTTCGTCGGCGCATACCGCGATGATGAACCTTCCGCCGGTGGGTTCCACCATCAGGTCCGAAAGGGGAGAGTAGTAGACGCTGCTGGTGAAACCCGTGATGTTGTTCGCGGTAATGATCTCTCCGATGTAATCCTCCACGGTATCAACGAAGTACAGTCTCCCCAGGGTAGGGCTGGCCGTCAGGGCCCCCGGGTGTGCGCCGGGCGTGAAATTGTCCTCCACCGTGTTCGTCGCAAGGTCCACCTCTATCACCTGCGACCCGGGGCCGAGAACGTACAGGTTGCCGCTGGCGGCGATGGCTGCGTCTTCGTAACCGGTTCCCGAGTTTCCTCCGATGGAGTAGGACGTGTCCACTGCGAGGGTTTCCGTGTCGATCCTGTAGAGAAGGCCCTCGGAGCTTATCACCAGAACCTCGTGCGACCCGTAGGGCAGGACCGTTCTTCCCCCCGGGATGCCCTCCACCACCTTCTCCACCTGGAGGTCGTCGGTCCGGATGAAGACCAGGTCCGCGGTATCGCCGCCCTGGTACTCCGTGACCTGATGGCATCCGGGGACGAGGAGCAGGGCGGCGCATAGAGCTGCAATGAGAAGTCTCATTATTCCATCCCTCCAGGCTGTCAGAAGTAGAGGTCGAGACTGAGCATGAAATGCCTTGCCGGTGAGTACGCGCCGGGATTGCTCATTGTCCCTCCCGGGTCCCCGGTGCTCTGGTACCAGGCGGGATCGAATATCCTGTCGATGTTTGTCCTGTCGAAAAGGTTGTACACCGTTATACTGGCCCTGAACTCAAGGGGACCGGCCCAGAACCTCCTGGAGACCTTGAGGTCGGTCTGCATGGTCCAGGGGTAGCGATGCGTGTTGACCTTCGGGATCTGAGAAGCTCCGGACGGAGGCGAATAGGGAAAACCGCTGCCGTAGGTCCAGTCCATTGCCACTTCAAGACCTTCCAGGGGATGGATCCCGTATACCCTGGGGCCCTCGCCCCTGGGAACCGAATAGTTGACGTGGGCCGAGGCCACATGCGTCTGGTCCCAGTCCAGGTAGCTGTCCTCCCCGGGAGGTATGGTGTCTCCCTCGAATGTGTATTCGTACTGGGACGTAGCCGAGGAGTAGCGTCCCTTGGCCACTGAATAGGTGTAGTTGACGCTGCCGGAGAGGTAGTCACCGGGAAGCCTCAGGAAAGTGATCTCGACCCCTCTCACGGAACCGTGGCTGTCGTCGTTGCTGTACTGGAAGTAGTCGCCCATGCTCTCGTCGTAGTGGGTCGAGGTGCGGACCAGGCCGGTTATGTCCTTGTAGAATCCGGATACGGCCAGGGAGGAGCGGCTGTTGAAACGGTGCCGGAGCCCCGCTTCGTAGCTGTTGGTCCTCTGGGCTTCCAGGTCTGGGTTTCCCACTATTGTGGCGGACTCGGAAGCATTGTAATCCGTGCCGAAGTACAGCTGGTTCATGTTGGGCATCTGGAAGTAATGGCCGTAGGTGCAGAAGAACACGTCCCTGTCGGAGATGGGGTTGGTCATCCCTACCCTGGGGCTCAGCTGGTACTTGGCTGTGGCGTCCCTGATGGTAAGGTCCTCGGCGGTCATGACCTGTGCGTTGGGCTGGAAGTAGTCCAGGCGGAGGCCTGTATTGAGGACGAGACCTCCGGAGAACCTCGAGGAGACCTCGGCATAGGCTGCCCCCGACCAGGGGTACGCTTCCCAGAGGCTGGCGTAGGTATTGAGCCAGTCCGCCACGTAGGCGCTGTAGTCGTAAAGGTCGAAGTAACTGGCCTCCGCCCCTGCGGTCAGCTCCATTACAGGGTTTATCTTCCCGGTATAGTCCAGTCTGCCGGTGGTGACGTAGTTGCTGGATTCCAGCCAGACATCGGAATGTATGCCCGTATGGTAGAAGCCCAGGGAATCCTCCACCCTGGGCTGGAAGGCGGTGAAGTATATCCAGTCCGAAGGTGTGAAGCCGTCGCCGATGTATCCCCCGTCTTCGGCCCTTATCCTCTGCCACTGGCAGAACCTGTTCCAGCTCACCTTGAAGTCGATGAAGGACCTCTCTCCGATCATCTGGGTGAGACCCGCGGTGACGCCGTAGTCCTCCTCGAACCTGATGGGCAGAGCGAAATCCGGGTCCTGGGCCAGGAAGGGTTCCTCTTCGATGTAAGCCGAGTGGTCGTACCGGGACCACCTCCATTCGTCCCAGCCGTTCTGCCTGTAGTAGTAATGACCGCTGGTCCAGATACGGGTGTTTCCAGAAGGTCGCCAGGTTATCTTGCCGCTGCCGGATAGGAGGTTCTGCCAGTTGTTCTCCCAGTTGCCCCTGCTGTCCGAAAGGTCATACCCGCTTCGCATCCATTCGCAGGCGCCGAAGAATCTCACTTCCCCCGGCAGGTGGATGCCTATCGCCGGGAGCAGGTAGGTCGTTATGGGTTCCGGCCCTCCGAAAGCCAGCTCGCAGTTTACGCAGTCGCTCCTGTAATTGTCGTTCTCCGAAGGCTCGGAGTAGTTCCTTGCCTCCTGCTCGTAGCCGAAAACGGACATGTCCCCGTGCCGGACGTGGAACTCCCCCTCGTACTCCGGTCCGCCCTCCTTCGTGATCATGTTCACAACACCGGACATGGCGTTGCCGTAACGGGCGGAGAGCCCTCCCGTGGTGATGGAGGCTTCCGAAAGCGCGGAGAGGGGAACGCTTGAAACGAATGAGTTGGTGACAGGCGAGCGCATGGACACTCCATCCAGAAGGAAGGCGACTTCTCCCGCCCTTCCGCCCCTCACGTGTATCTCCCCGCCGCGCGAAGTGATGCCGGGCTGACGCTGGACTATGTCCAGTATCCCCGCTACGGGCATCGTCTCTATCTCCTCCCGGTCAATTACGTGTATGGTGGATGGAACGTTCTCGAGGATAAGGTTACGCTGGTCGGTCACCTGTATGACGGTGGCGCCGGAGGCTGCCTCCTCGAGCACGAAGTCTATCCTGGTGGTCTGGTCCGAGACCACCATCACACCCTCCTGGCTCACGGAACCCATTCCCACCATCCTGGCGGTCACGCTGTAGGTGCCCGGGGAAAGACGGGGAATGTAATACTCCCCGTTGGAGTCCGTCATGGTGCCGAAGGGAGTTCCTTCTATCACCACCGTCGCTCCCACCAGAATGTGTCCTGCGTCGGATTCCACTACGCCGGCAACCGTGCCGGTGGTGGCGGCGAAGGCCTGGCCCCGGGCCAGGAGCAGGAGCATGAGAAGCACCGGGACGGTCCACCACCCTCCGTCAAGCCGCGCAGACCCGTTCAGCCTTTCCATGCCGTCACCTGTTCCCGAGGAAGGACAGGACCTGTTCGTAATCCGGCTCGCTGGAGATCTCAGGCACCAGCTGGCGGTAGACCACCATTCCATCGGGATCGACCACGATAACGGCTCTGGCGAGGAGCCCCCTCAGAGGTCCGTCCATTATGGAGACTCCGTAGTCCATTCCGAAATCCGGGGACCGGAAACTGGACAGGTTCACTACGTTCTCTATCCCCTCCGTCTCGCAGAACCTTCCGTGGGCGAAGGGCAGGTCCGCCGAGATGCACAGAACCCTCACTCCGGGCAGACCGGCGCTCTCGGAGTTGAACCGTCTCACCGACATGGCGCAGACCGGTGTGTCCAGACTCGGAAAAATGTTCATCAGCACGGTGAAGCCTCTGAAATCAGACAGGGTCATGTCTTCCAGACCCTTGCCGACAAGTTCGAAATCCGGAGCCCGGGAGCCGATATCAGGAAGTTCCCCGACGGTTCTAGCCGCATCACCTTTGAGAGTTACTGTAGCCATGTCCTGCCTTTCGTGGTGTCCGGTGCATCGAGAGTAACAGTTAATCGAACTTATCGCCGCTGCAGGCTGCTGTCCAGAGCGGCCGGCCTGTCAGGACAGGCCCAGCTCCTTCCGGACCCTCACCTCTCCGCTGGCGCTGTCCCTCGAGACCGTATAACCCCTTGTCTCGAAGAGGTGTATCATCCTGCTGTTGTCCACAGTGGTCTGGGCCACGATGCTTACAGGTCCCCAGTCCCTGGCGATCTTCTCGCAGTACTCCGTCACGATGCCCCCGAGGCCTCTGTTCTGCCACATATCGTCCACCAGTATGGCGTACTCCACCGTCTCAAGGTCGGGATCCGCGACCAGTCTGCCTATGGCGTGTATGGACCTTGTGCCCTCCTTCTCCGTCTCGGCCACTATCGCGATCTCCCGGTCGTAGTCAATGTAGCAGTACCTTGCGGCGGCCTCGTGGTTGGCCCAGTTGTAGAAGAATCCGAACCTTGAGTAGATGGATTCCCTTGAGCAGCTGCCAAGCATCTCCATCCACATGGGCTCGTCCTCGGGCTTGATGGGTCTGAGCAGTATGGAAGTCCCGTCCGGCAGGGCCCGCCTGGATACGTACTCCGCAGGGTAGGGCCGGAGGGCCAGATGTCCGTAGGACCTGTCCATGACAACCCCGGGCGTGACCAGGATCCTGGCGTCCAGGGCCGTTATACCATCCGCAGTGCACAGCAGAGGATTGATGTCTATCTCCTGGATCTCGGGATTGTCACATACAAGGTAGGAGAACCTCATCATCACTTTCTTGAGCTGTTCCAGGTCCACGGGAGTCCTGCCCCTGAATCCGGTGAGAAGCGGGAACACCCTCAGTGACCTCAGCATCCTGTCAGCCAGGTGTTCGTTCAGAGGAGGGAAACTAAGGGCAGTATCGCCCCATATCTCCGTGGCGACCCCACCCCTTCCAACCATTATCACAGAGCCGAAAACCGTATCCTTCCTCGCCCCCAGTATCATCTCCGCTCCGTCACCCGACACTTCCATGCGCTGGACCGATATTCCCCTGATAACCGCCCCGGGGGCTTTTCCGGCTACGGTCTCCATCATCCCGGCCCAGGCTTCCTCCAGCGCTTCCGCGGACTCGATGCCCACAGCCACCCCGCCCACTTCTGTCTTGTGGGTGATATCCGGGGAATGCACCTTCAGGACTACCGGATATCCGATCCGTGACGCGGAGGCGATGGCTTCTTCCGGAGTGGCGGCCAGCTCCGGCATCGTCACCGGTATCCCGTAGAGATCCAGCAGGGCCTTCGACTCGGTTTCAGAAAGCATGGTGTCTCCGGAGGGGACCCTGGAAAGGAATTCCTTCCGCATCCTCTCCTGGTCTCCGCTGAAATCTGCCAGAATGTCCTTCGGTGTCTCGTAGAGGTCCTCAAGGTTGTCGGCATAGTCAACCAGTGTCATAAAGGCTCTCACCGCCTGCTCGGGAGTGCTGTAAGTGGCAACACCCGCTTCCACCAGCACGGCCATGGATTCCCTTACGCTCTCGCCACCCAGCCAGGCGGCAAGCACCGGTTTCCTGGTCGTCTCCGTCAGTTTACCCACGGCCGAGGCCACCCTGTCCGGTCTGGTCATGGCCTGCGGTGTGAGGATGACAAGCAGGGCGTCGACGTTGCTGTCCGCCAGAACCACTTCGGCGGCCCGCTCGTACCTTTTCGGGTTGGCGTCCCCGAGAACGTCAACGGGGTTCCTTCCCGACCAGAAGGGCGGCAGGAAGGAGTTCAGCGCAGATATGCTCTCATTACTAAGTCCGGCGAGTTCCCCGCCCAGTTCCACCAACGTATCCACCGCCATGACCCCGGGTCCTCCGGCGTTGGTCACGATGCCCAGCCTGGGACCCCGCGGGAGCCTGTTCCTGCTTATCAGCTCCACGCAGTCGAATATCTCGCCGATGTTCAGCACCCGGGCCATCCCGGCCCTTCGGAAGGCGGCGTCGTATACGGCATCCACGGAGGCCATCGCCCCGGTGTGGGACGCTGCCACCGCGGCGGACTGGGGAAAGCGCCCTGCCTTGTACACTATAATCGGCTTCGTCCTGGCGAACGCCCTGGAGGCGGTCATGAACTTCCTGGCATCCGAGATCGACTCTATGTAGAGAATTATGGCTTCGGTCTTCTCATCCTCGCCGAAATAATCTATCAGATCCGCGAAACCCACATCCATTGCGTTTCCGATGGACACGAAATAGGAGAACCCTATCTTCTTGTCCCGGGCCCAATCCAGGACGGATGTGCACAGGGCTCCCGACTGGGAGATGAAGGCGACGCTTCCCCTGTCGGGGAGTCCGCTGGCGAAGCTGGCGTTGAGGTTGATACCGGGAACGATTATCCCCAGGCAGTTGGGGCCCAGCATGCGCATTCCCGGATGGCGATCCAGTATACTCCGTACTCGTTCCGAAAGCTCCCTGCCGTCGGGACCCGATTCCTCGAAGCCGGCGGACATGACTATCACGCCCCGTACACCCAGCTCCCCGCACTTCTCCACTGTTTCCGGCACCATCTCCGCCGGCGTGCATATCATGACAAGGTCCGGCACTCTTGGAAGCGAATCAAGGTCAGTGTAGCACGGAACCCCCATTATCGCTTCGCTGACCGGGTTGACGGGGTAGACGACGCCCTTGAACGCACCGCCTATCAGGTTTGAAAGAACCTTGCCCCCCACGCTGTTCGGATTGATCGTCACTCCAACCAGGGCGATCCGCACAGGGTTCAACAGTTTGTCCAGACCGTGAACGTTCATGATCGACCTCCGGAGAAAACGTGTGGACGGGACCGGGAATGCCTGGATAAGATAATGAAAATGCCGTGCGCTGTTCAGTAGAATTCGAGAGTCTGTTCAGGAGCGAAATGCCTAATACTTGAAAGAATTTTACATGAATAAATTGCTCATATTTCACGCATGGATTCCCGCGAACAGTATGCCTAGTATATTTATTGCATTATTCAGCTATAAATCTTTTCGAATTACTGGGACTATTGACATGAACCTTCCCGTCGCATAATATGCAATTCAAGTCCCAGTATCAGTTAGGAAAGGAGAAACGGGACTGAGTGTTCACAGGGGTTCTAAATAAGTAAGGAGAAGAATATGTACTATTTGCTTGCAGGCCTTCTATTAACAGGCCTTCTTTTCGGAACGGTCTACGAAGGCACCACTGAGAATCTCGGTATCGATATCCCCCAGGGACCTTTCCCGGGAGGAGACCCTATGCTGGATCTCCCGGAAGGCGTCAATACTGTCCCCGATTTCGGTATACTTGACGAGTCGTTACTTTCCGACCCTAACGACCCTACTTCGACCTTCGAGTACCAGTCCCCGGTGGACAGGGCTCTTCGCTGCGTCGAGGAGGGTCCGGTCTGGCCCGGGTACGATTGGGCCAACGATGTCGTAGTATGGCCCGGAGCCGTAGGAACTGGCCAGGACTTCGACTACGACGTTGACAACGGCGACATATATGCCTGTTTCGATACGGACCACACCACGCTGGACAGCCTCGTGGTCTACCGTTCCCAGGACGGCGGTCAGACTTGGAGCTTCTTCGGTGTCGCGACCAATACCGATGGTGAGATATCCAACCCCAAGATCTGCGTGCTCAAGGATTCCGGCGGGACTTCCTGGGTCGTGGCCATGGGCATCTGGATCGAATCCGGCGACGATCTGATCTGGACCAGGAGATGGACCACCTCCGGCGGTTCCCCCACCTTCGAGCAGGCTGGCACCGCGGTTGCATGGGCTGACATGGATTCCGAAGTGGGCACCGGCGCCTGGGCATTCATCACTTACGTCCCCACCGGTACCCACGACGTGTATGCCACAAGGAACGCCATCAACGGCAGCGGCTGGGTGAACAACCAGAGTCTCTTCGGCGACACGTATGTCACAAGCTATCCCGCGGTGGGAGCGGGAGCAGGCGGCAGGGTTTCCGTGGCCTTCATCGACGACAGACTGTCCGCCACGCCCCAGGTCAGGATCAAGAGGAGCCTTGATCACGGTTCCACCTGGCAGGGTTCGGAGCAGGTGAGCAACACGGCGGCAGAAAACCTTGAGAACTGCGACGTGGCCTTCAGCCACGGAACGACCCAGACCGGATGGATAATCACCACCTTCGCCTTCTCCTCTGGTGACAACATCGGCTTCTATTACAGCCAGGACAGCGGAGTCACCTGGACCTACGGTTACGTCTTCTCACCCTCCGGCGGCGATGAGAACCTGGGTTCCATCGGCACCAGGAAGGTCAACGGAGACGTCACCCTTGCCTTCAACGCAGACCCGGGAGACTCTATCATGTTCGCCTGGACCGACCCCGGCGATCCCACAGGCTTTGATACTCCAGTGAGGGTGAACGACTTCGCCGCCACCGGTTTCTGGCCCCCCGCCGCGGGATGGGCTAGCAACTGGTCCGCCGTGCTCTACACAAACTGGAACACGAACTACAGGCTCATGTGGGACTGGTACGGAAACACCCAGGGCATCGAGGGAACAACCGCCGGACCCCAGACGGTCCGCAACGCCCCCAATCCCTTCAGCTCCGTCACTAACATCAGCTTCGAGCTTGCTCAGAGCAGCCCGGTGACCATCTCCATATACAACCTTGCCGGTCAGCTCGTGAACAGGATCGCCGACGGCCAGTCATTCGGCGAAGGCTCGAATTCGGTCCAGTGGGACGGTAGGAACTTCAGCGGGGAACTCGCTTCTCCAGGAGTGTACTTCTGCCGTCTGGACGCCAACGGCCTGAGCCAGACCCACAGAATGATGATGGTGAGGTAGGGCTTAGAACACCTGCCTGGTTCATTCCAGGCGCAGAAGCCGCCCGGGTATCCCCCGGGCGGCTTTTTCTATTCGCTCAGGGGCCTTCGGCGCTCCAGCTGCCGCCCAGGTCGTCCATGCCGGAACCGCCGCCTATCTGGTAGTAGACAACGGAATCCCACTCTCCGCTGACCTCGCTGCCGGAAGTGAAAATGCCGTCCATGGAGAAGCTGTACTGAAGCGAGTCGCTGTACACCGAATCGCTCCAGCTGAATGTGGAATCGGAGCCCACGGTGAGCTGCGGGCCTGTCCAGGTGCGGATGTCAGTTGTGTCGGCGTAGTCATGGGTTACCGTAAGGGTCCAGTCTGTCACGGTGGGGTGGTCCAGCGTGAAAGTAACCGTGAGGCCTGAAGCCGTCTGGCCGGTCCAGTCGCCGTTGTCCCATGACCCTCCCGGGCTCGACGGATCGTCGCCGCAGCCGGGAATGAGTGCAGCTGCCAGCGCAATGACCGGAATGAGGACTGTGGCCTTCGCCGTGAAGGCAAATCTAACCAAAGTACACCTCCAGTGTGAGTCAGGATATGTATGCCCGGATGATAATAGGAGCGGAGCCACTGGAGGTCAATCGGGGGCGGAGGCCTCCGGCCTCCGCCTTTTCATGCCAGACGTTGTCGAAGGTCACTCAATGGGCATGCAGAGTTCCGTGACCCATTCCTCCTCTGGAAGACCGTCATCCCCTCCCCTGACGTAGAGTTCGAAGCACGGGCTCTTCCTCATGGTATGACCTCCTCTCCCTATCTCGGCCCAGATTTCGCCCCAGGCAGCGCCCAGTCCGGAGTAGGAACCGACATGGGTTCCGATCAGGTAGCGTCCGCTGGGGAGAAGCCTGACTGTCACGTCATCGGAGTCGGGCAGCGGATCCTTCTTTCCTACAGTCACGCATGCTTCGGAGCGGAGCTCCTCCGGAGGCACGGTGGACGGATCGTCCCAGTAGATGCCCAGCCACTTGGAGTCCTCCACCTTGAGAGAGTGTTTCTGCGTGAATTCCCAGAGCTTTTGGAACACGCCGCCTATCTGGTTGTAGGGCCCCCTGTGCTCCATGCAGACGACTTTCATGTCATCCATGCTATCTGTCCTGAAATCCATCTTCCCTCCTTCGGTTACCGTAACGTACAACCACTGCCGAATAACATAAACATATGTTTACTGTTGTCAACATTTCCCTCAAGTCGAAAATGCCGGGAAGACGCAGGTGTCCGGGACGAAATCCAGGTCCCAACTTTGATTTCACTCACAAGCCATAGTTATTCACGACGAAATCTAAGTCCCAACTTTGATTTCACTCACAGGCCATAGTTATCCACTACGAAATCCAAGTCCTTGTCCCCCCTCCCCGACAGATTAACAAGTACGGACTTCCCCGGTCCGAGCCTTCGGGCCAGCTCCATGGAGAATGCCACGGCGTGGGCGCTCTCAAGGGCCGGTATTATGCCCTCGACCCTGGAGAGGACGCGGAACGCCTCGATGGCCTCCGAGTCGCTCACCGTCTCATACCTAACCCTCCCTGTGTCCTTCAGGTGGCTGTGTTGTGGACCCACCCCGGGGTAGTCCAGGCCCGACGCGACGGAGTATACGGGAAGGGGCTCGCCCTCCTCGTCCTGGAGCAGGTAGCACCTGAACCCGTGGATCAGGCCCGGCGAACCCAGCGTGAGGGTGGCGGCATGCTGCCCCGGCCTGAAACCCCTGCCCGAGGGTTCCACTCCGTAGATATCTATCCCGGGATCGTCAAGGAAGGCGGTGAATAGCCCGATGGCGTTGGAGCCGCCCCCAACGCAGGCCACCAGGCAGTCCGGCAGTCCGCCGGTCATCTCCAGGAACTGTTCCCTGGCTTCCAAGCCCACCACCGTCTGGAAATCCCTCACCATCATGGGAAATGGATCCGGACCCACCACCGATCCTATGGCGTAGAACTGCCCTTCTGGATCCTCCATGTATGCTTCGAAGGCTGCGTCCACGGCATCTTTGAGGGTCCCCAGACCGCGGCTGACCGGAACCACCTCAGCGCCCAGAAGCCTCATTCGGGTGACGTTGGGGCGCTCCTTCTCCATGTCCACGGTGCCCATGTATATGGTGCAGGGCAATCCCGTTATCGCCGCCGCCGTCGCAAGGGCCACTCCATGCTGGCCGGCTCCCGTTTCGGCTATCAGCCTCGTCTTGCCCATCCTCCTGGCTACAAGCGCCTCACCCATGCAGTGGTTTATCTTGTGAGCCCCGGTATGGTTCAGGTCTTCCCTTTTCAGGTAGATGGAGGACCCTCCGACCAGGGCGGTCAGATTCTTTGCGAAGTATACGGGACTCGGTCTGCCGATGTAATGGAGGTAGAGGTCCCGCAGCTCGTCAATGAATTCGCCTGTGACTCTAAGCTCCAGGTACGCTTCCCTGATCCCGCGCAGCACGCCCTCAAGAACGGGGGGCACGAACGCGCCGCCGTAATTCCCGAAATAACCCCTTTCGTCGGGGCATCCCGCGGTATTGCCCGAAATCGCACTCATCATATATCTCCGATCTTGTTCTTCAGTATGCTCGCTGTTACTGAATCGCCCGATCTGAGCACCTTCGAGCCTCTGGTTATCTTGCAGAGGCTGATGCCCAGCTCCGAAGCGATGTCCCTCTGGCTGGTGCCGTCATGAAGCATCTCCAGGAGTCGCCATCGAAGAACAAGATCATCGATCTCGGCGGGTGTGAATATCTCGGCGAAGAACTTCGCCATTCTAAGCGGGTCACCTATGCCAGCGAAGACCTCCGCCAACCTCATCATTCCGTCCAAAGCCCTCCACCTTCCTTGTTTCTATGCATAGAAACGGAAATATAGAACAGAATAACGGGGTGTAAAGCCCTGCCCTATCCGGTCGGAAGGATCAGTGCAGTGTCTTTATGCGCAGGGACTTGCGCATTTCACTGAGTAGTCTGGAAACCTCGGCCTTCTCCCTGAGTTCCTCGTAGGTTAGAAGTCTCAGGGTCTTGTTTGCCATGCTAAGCCTTCGGGCAAGGAGGCTGCCCAGGCCGAGACTGAGGCTTATGGCCATGGAGCTGTTCCGCTCAAGGAGCTCCACCAGCGTATCCCTTGAGAACATGAGTATCTCTGCGCTGCCGCTGGCCTTTGCGGTTGCGGCCCTCGGCTTGCCGTCGAGAAATGATTTCTCTCCGACGGCGTCGTTCGCCCCGAAACTCCCCAGCATGAAACCCCCGGCGCTGTCATCCACAACAACGACTTCACCCTTACGGATGATGAAGAGGTCCGTGGTCCTCTCTCCCTGGCGGAACAGCACCTGGTCGTTCCTGGCGTAGATCCAGTGGCATATCTCAGAAAGAACGGGATCGTCAGCCGCAAAAAGGGGTTTTCTATTTCGGGCCCTGATGTCGGCACGGAGCTTATGCAGGCCTCTCTTACCGCTCAGGTCCTGATCGCCCGAGATGAGGACCCTCAGCGCGTCGGCCTTCCTGAGCCTTTCCACCATGAACCTCTCGAGAAAGAGAAGGAACTTGGTGCCCGGTACCGGCTGTTTCCTGAGGAATGCCACGAAGGGCTCCCTGGAGAGCTTAAGGAGCTTTCCCGGGACGTTGGACCTCACGGTGGCCGAGCGGGGTTCGCCTCCGAGGAAGGCCATCTCGCCAAAGACATCACCCTTGTCAAGGGAATCGATTATCCTGCTTGCGCCCTTGTCGTCTATGACCACGAACTGGCCTGATTCCACGATGAAAAGATCGGTCCCGGTATCCCCCTGCCTGACGATCTTTTCAGATTCACCAACTTCAACCTCTTCGAAAAGCGCCCTGACCCCGCTCTCGGAGAGGATATCCTCGGTATCGAAGAGACTTTCCTTTTTCATGGAGACCTCTCAGTCGTCAGAATTAACTGCCCACCGGAGAATCTGCAAATACGGACTGACCGCTCCGGTAACCATGGACGCAAGCGCAACCTGTCATTGCGACAATACCTAGGAAAACCGGTGCTTGTCAAACTTCTCCGAAGACTGAAAGAGGATGATATCGTGTAGATGATTTCGGCGGGATTCAGCCAAGGTATCCCCTGTCGCCGGAACCCGCTTTTCAGACTCCCGCGGCGCAGGGGTTGACCGGCGGCATCCGCATTTATATAAATTTGTGAAAGTTCGAACTATCACTAATCTCTAACCGGGACGGGCACGTCAGGTCGATGGCCGTAAGGAAAGTTTCCGAAAAGACCATAAGAAGACTGAGCCATTACGCCATGTGCCTCAGAAGGGCAAGGAACGACGGCGTGAAGGTCATAACGTCCAGTTTCCTGTCCGGTCGTTGCGGCATATCCGCGGCGGCGGTCCGCAAGGACCTGGCGGCCTTCGGCGACTTCGGCAAGCAGGGCTCCGGTTACCGGGTGGATGGGCTACTCCGGAACGTAGAGCTCATACTCGGGACCTGCGACCCGCCCCCTGTCATAGTGGTGGGAGTGGGGAACATAGGCAGGGCTCTCCTGGAATCCGGTCTTGACGGCACTGGAGGTTACAGGTACACGGCGGCCTTCGATGCAGACCCGGACCTTTCGGGAGAGATGATAGCCGGGGTAAGGGTCCTTCCCCTGGATGAGATAGGATCCTCAGCGGGCAATATCACCGACACCATAGCCATCGTCGCGGTGAGTGCCGGTCATGGCCAGGACGCAGTTGACAGATTGCTGAAAGCCGGGTGCCGATGCATTCTCAGCTTCAACCTGGAACCCCTGGAAGTCCCTGAAGGAGTGTCGCTCCGCTACGTGGAGGTCTCCACCGAGCTGGACATACTGACACATTCCATGAAATGCGGGGACTGAGCATGAGACAGCGGTCGATCGCCGCCGTTCTCTCCACCACAA
>JAFGPK010000050.1 GCA_016936235.1 Candidatus Fermentibacteraceae bacterium
AGAGCTTCTTCAGGAACTGTTCTGGAGGTCTTCCCTGAGGGTGGCCGTCATAGACAGGTCCGGGCGTCTGTTCCTCACAAGCAAGGCGTTCAGGGACGCCTTCTCTTCGGTGATAGGCGTAGCCGACGGTTACGAGATACTGGAGTTCGATTACGGCAGCGGGAGCAGGGTCTATCTCGAGAGGCTCGCCGGGCTTCTGCCGGGGGAGGCGTTCTCCTCCAGCATGAAGCTGCCCTTCGCCGGTGTGGAAAGCGAAATACGGGTGGAGACTTCGGCTCTCTTCAGCAAGAGGGAGCAGGAATCCCTCTTCCTCACGGAATGGATACCCAGTGCCGACAGCGGGACATCGGCCCTGGCTCTGGAAGAGATAGAACAGAAATACAGGAACCTCCAGGAGAACCTGCCGGTGGGCATCTACAGGGCGGATCAGGGCGGCCTGCTGCAGACGGCGAACAGCGCCCTTATCAGGATGATGGGCTTCGACTCCTTCGAAGAGCTTCAGCAGGCCCGTCTGAAAGAGGTCTGGGTGGACCCGGGGCAGCGGGTGAAGATGATAAGGCGTCTCCGTAGCGAAGGCTCCGTTCTGGGTTACCAGGTCAATCTCAGACGGAAGAACGGGGAGGAGCTCATAGCATCCTTCGACGCAAGGGGCACCTTCGATGCGGAAGGCAGACTAGTCTACTTCGACACCATCGTTCAGGATATCACAAGCCGCGAAATGGCCAAGAGGGAGCTGGAGAAGCTGGCGAGGACCGACAGCCTCACCGGGCTTCTGAACCGCCAGCATCTCATGGAGAGGCTGGAGGAGGAGATGGACAGGACTTTCAGGTACCGCAGACCCCTGTCCCTCATGATCGTAGACCTCGACCACTTCAAGGACGTGAACGACAATCACGGCCACCTGGTGGGGGACGCGGTGCTTAAGGCGGCGGCAACCAGGATATCGGAGACTCTGAGGAAGACTGATTTCGCAGGAAGGTACGGGGGAGAGGAATTCTGCGTTGTCCTTCCCGAGACCGGGCTGAAGGGCGCTACGGGACTGGCCGAGAGACTGCGGAAATCCATGGAGGGAAGCCGTCATCCGATGGATGACGGCACAGAATTGAGAATTACGTGCAGTATAGGGGTGGCCGAGGCGTCCTGCAGGGACATCGAGGAAACAATCGCCGTGGCGGACGCCGCTCTCTACCTCGCCAAGCGTTCCGGGCGCAACAGGGTCGAAAGGGCAGCCTGCGGCGATTAGTCGCACAACTCCTGGAGGGGATATGAAAAAGAAGAAGGTTCTCAAGATCCTGGGGATAATCGTCTTTCTGCTCATTATAGCCGCGGCCTTCTTCAAGTTCAGGTACGACAAGATGGTGAGGACCATAGAAGCCCAGACGGTGGAAGATGTGGACCTTGGCAGTATCGACGACGGGATCTATTCCGGCAGTTTCGGTGATTTCCTTGTCAGGGTATCCCTTGACGTGACCGTTTCGGGGGGCCGCATAACTGACATACGCATCACCGACCAGCAATGCGGACCCGGCTACGAGGCGCTTGAGACCGTAGACCGCATCCTGGAAGCCCAGAGTCCGGCGGTGGACGCGGTGTCCGGGGCCACCGGCAGCAGCCGCTGCATCATGATATCCGTGGCGAGAGCCCTGGCGGAAAGTGATTAGGGGCCTGATGGTATTCCCCGGTAAAGCAAAGAGGGGTTTGATATGAGATCTGATCTGAGCGAGGGAGGCATCCTGTTCCAGGAGAGATATGCCATGGCCCAGTCGCAGAAGAATGTCTGGACCAAGATGGTCAGCACCTGGAAATGCATAGTGGTGAGCCTGTCATCCACGAATCTGCAGATCGGGCTGCACGGTCTTTTCGGATTGCTGGTGAAACCCTTCGGAGCCGACCTCGAGCACACGGTCCCCCTGACCTGCGTGATCTCCGCTGAGAAGAAGGGGAGGCTGATAGGCTACGACGAGATATCCCTGGTCTTCTCTCTGCCTTCAGGAGGGAGGAGAGAACTTCTGCTCTACCTGAAGAGGGGGGAGGAGTTCCTCAGCCTTCTGAACAGCCTGAGGACGTGTTAATGAAAAAGGGCGGGAGAGACTCCCGCCCTTCCATCTCTCGATGAATCCGGTCAGATGTTCTTCCTGACCACTTTGCCCAGTCTCTTCACCCCTTCGCAGATCTGCTCCTCGCTGGCGTAACTGAAGTTGAGCCTCATGCTTCGGAAGTTGTCGTTGTTGGGATAGAATGCGCTTCCCGGCACGTATGCGACCTTCTCTTCTATAGCCTGCTCGAAGATCTCCTCCGTGCTCATTCCCTCAGGAAGCGTGAGCCAGAGGAAGAGCCCTCCCTCGGGCTTGGTCCAGCTGACTCCCTCGATTTCGGCGAACTCCTTCTCAAGGCACGAAAGCATCAGCTTCCTGCGGTTGCTGTAAAGCTGGATGGTCGTTTCAAGGCCCTTTTCAAGTGCTCCGTTCACAAGCATGGCGTGGGTTATCGCCTGGGTGAATGGCGGTGTGCAGAGGTCAACCGCCTGCTTCGCCATCACCATCTTGTCCACTATCCAGTCCGGACCGCAGGCCCATCCGAGACGGAATCCCGGCAGCAGTATCTTTGAGATGGTATAAAGTGAGAGGACCATCTCGGGAGCCATGGACTGGAAGGTCGGCTGGCTCTGTCCGCTGTATCTCAGCTGCCTGTAGGGCGTATCCTCGATGATAAGGTATTCGCCCTTCCTGGCTATATCGAGTATCTGTCTCCGTCTGGATTCCGGGATAGTGACACCGGCGGGATTCTGGAAATCGGGGATGATATAGATGAACCTCGGTTTCCGGTTCTCACCTTCGAGTCTGACTATCGTCTCCTCGAGCTTCTCGGGGATCATGCCCCGGTCATCAAGCTCCACGCCCACAGGGACGCCCTGGTAGCTTTTGAAGGCCTGGAGACCGCCCAGGTATGTGGGTGATCCGGTTATGCAAGTGTCGCCTGGGTTCAGGAATATCTTGGCGACAAGATCCAGGCCCTGCTGGGAGGCGGTGGTGATGAGTATGTGGTCGGCCGTGGTCTTGATTCCGTCCTTCCTCATTATTATGGCAAAGTCTTCCCTGAGCCTTGCATCGCCCTCGGTGGGGCCGTACTGCAGGGCGGTCTCATGCTCTTCCTCGATAACGCCGTCAACCGCAGCCTCTACGTAGTCTACCGGAAAAGTAGCAGGCGCAGGCAATCCACCGGCGAATGAGATTATGCCGGGTTTTGCGGTCAGCTTAAGCAGTTCACGGATGACCGACCGTTTCATCCCATTGGCGCGGTCTGAAAAGTAATCCTGCCTGTTCACTGATGTACTCCTTTCGGTACCGTAACGGTTTTGGGATCATTTATCGTATTATATACCCTGTATGGATATGACCAAAGACTTGAATGTCAACCGGCGTATCCCCGATCGATCCCCGGTCGACGGCATCAGCAAATGATTCTCACCAGCTGGAGGCATTTCCATGACTCATGCTTCAAAAGGTACCGCTGCGGTATGGTTTGCGGCACTGCTTCTGATTGCCTCCTGCGGAGCGCCGGAGAGGGAGAGACCACCAGAGACGTCACCGCAGGACACGGTTCCTGAAGACATCCGGCTGGCGGACCCGGAGCCCGGCCACGAACTCCAGTTCCTGCGTGCCGCCCATATTTTCATACAGTCGGAAGGAGTCTCTGACAGCCTGTCCCCCGCCGACCAGGACCTGGAAGCGCTGCGCACCATCACCAGCATTCACAGGCGTATCACATCCGGTGAGGCCGATTTCGAGTCGATGGCGAGGGAGTATTCACAGTGTCCTTCCTCTTCGGAAGGGGGCATCCTCCCGGTATTCACCTCCGGAGCCCTGGCCCGGCCGCTGGACAGCGCGGCGGCCGCCCTGGCCCCGGGGGAGATATCCGGGATACTGAGGACCCGATTCGGGTACCATATCATAAAGAGACTGGAAGACTAGTTTGGAGTATTACCGTAGCAGGGTGGAGGATGGGGAGGTCGGGCTGCGGCTGGACGCATATCTCGTCATGCAGGATGACATAGAGGAAAGCCGCAGTTACATCAGCACTCTGATCTCCAACGGTCACGTGACCATCGACGGTGAAACGGTCACGAAACCGGCGTACAATGTCAGTGTGGACCAGGAAGTAGTCCTGGAGATACCGGACGCCGTTCCCATCGACCTTTCACCCGAACCGATGGAGCTTGATATAGTCTACGAGGACAGACACCTGCTGGTGGTCAACAAGCCTGCCGGACTGGTGATACACCCTTCGGGTACATGCCATGGCGGTACACTGGTGAATGCGCTGCTGGCGCACTGCGATTATCTCTCGGGGATCTCCGGAGAGCTCCGTCCGGGGATAGTGCACAGGCTGGACAAGGACACCACCGGGCTCATGATGGTCGCCAAGGACAACACCACGCACCGGGGACTGTCCGAGCAGCTCTCCGCCAGGACCGTGAAGAGGCGCTATCTGGCTCTCGTATGGCACACGCCGGTGCCCGGCGCCGACAGGATCGACGCTCCCATCGGCAGGGACCTTTACAACAGGCAGAAAATGGGCGTGACGGAGACCGGAAAGCGTGCAGTGACGAACTACCGGATACTGAAGAAGTTCAGGCTGGCCAGCATGATCGAGTGCAGGCTGGAGACCGGCAGGACACACCAGATCAGGGTGCACATGGCTGTGGTGAAGGGATGCCCGATCATAGCCGATGAAAAGTACGGAGGGAACAGACCGGGCGGTCTTCCGTCCACAGCGCGCAACAGGGAGCTGGTGGAGGATGCCGTAAGGATCGCGTGCCATCAGATGCTTCACGCAGAGACGCTGGGTTTCGTACATCCCGTCACGGAGCAGGAGATGGAGTTCAACGAGGCTCCACCGCTGGAGTTCAGGCTGGTCATGAACAGGCTTGCCAAAGACACGGATGACTGATCAGAGCTATTCGCTCATGCTCTTCGCCGGGCTGCTTGCCGGTCCGGCTTCCGCGTTCCTCGTCCGGATGGAGGCCCTGCCGGTCTTTGTCCTGTTCCCTCTCCTTAACATGTTCACTCCTGCCAGGAGGGGAATGCTGAGAATACTGCCCCTTGTATCCGCCCCGGTCTTCGTCCTGGCGTGGGGCCTTGTCTCCGGCAACGGCACAGCTGCAGAGAGGTCGATCAGATGGATAGCGGCTGTTGCGACAGGAGCTTCCATGTCCGGCGCACTGGGCGCCTCCCGCTCGGCAGCGCTTCTGTCTTCCATTTCCAGGAGGGTCAGACTGGGTGGTCTCACGGAGGGTCTTGCCATGGCTGTATCGCTGGCGGGGCCTTTCTCCAGGAGGATAAAGGATGTATTCATAGAGAGCAGGAAGCGGGGTATGAACCTGACCGGTTCGTTCGCCGAGGCTCTTTCTTCGGTGAACGGCATGGAGTCTCCGGAGAAGGAAGCCATGCAGGCGCGCAGCGGCATCTCGCTTGCGTCGGCATGTATCGCCTGGCTTCTTCTGCTCGCGGGGATCATGGGGGTTTTCTGAGCCGATGGCGCAGGTGAGGATCAGGCTGACAATTGAGTACGACGGGACAGACTTCCTCGGCTGGCAGATACAGCCGGATTCCAGGACCGTCCAGGGTGAGATAGAGGACGTCCTTCGACAGCTCTGCAGCAGGAAGGTGCCCATAATCGGTTCGGGCAGGACTGACAGGGGTGTCCACGCCCTTGGTCAGGTGGCCCATACGGACGTGAACGATGACGAGCTGGAGAGAGTGAGTTCCGGACTGCCTGCCATGCTTCCCGACGATATTGCCGTAACGGCGGTGGAAGTGGCGGAGAACACCTTCCATGCCAGGTACGATGCCGTCTCGAGGCTGTACCGTTACAGGGTGGAGAAGGAGAAACACCCTCTCAGATGCCGCTACTGCCATGATCTGCCTCCATCCCGCCATCCGGACACCGGAGCGATGAAACGGGCGGCGCAGCTTTCATGCGGGGAGAACAGCTGGAAGGCCATGGCCAAGGAGGGCGGCTCCAATACGGACTGGATCGTCAGCGTCATGGAGGCGGAGGTCAGCGAGGACAAGGCGGGGTGGACTTTCCTCATCCGGGCCAACAGGTTCCTCAGAGGCATGGTCAGGCTCTGGGTAGGAACCCTTCTGCACGTCGGATCAGGGGCGGAAGACCCGGAGCTCATCCCTCGGCTGCTGCAGACCGAAGACAGGAACGGCGCCGGGACGTCGGTTCCCGGGAAGGGGCTTACACTGATGGAGGTGGTGTACATTTGAGCGAGGATTTCGACAGGAAAAGACTGAAGATGAAATCTCTCCATGACAGGACCTGCAAGGTCCGATCCAGCCTGCTGATAGGGGACATGCCGGAAGGCATGAAGGCGACCGAATTCACCCAAGCCCTTCCGGAGATACTCGCCGTCAGGGACATGAGGAAACTGGCCCGGGCCATCGTTGAAGCCAGGAAGGCCGGCAGCGCCAGGATACTCATGTACGGAGGGCATGTAATCAAGTGCGGCCTGGGACCCCTTCTGGTGAAATGGCTGGGTAACGGCACCGTCAGCTGCCTTGCCACAAACGGCGCCGGCACCATCCATGATGTCGAGATGGCCCTGTTCGGGGAGACGTCAGAGGATGTCGAGGCCGGCATAGCCGACGGCAGTTTCGGGATGTGGAAGGAGACGGGCGAAGTCTACTCGGGGGCTCTCAGACGGGCCGCGGAGGACTCCATGGGCCTTGGAGAAGCCCTTGGAAGGGAGATCCTGGACAGGAATGGGAACAGAGCCGTAAGTCCTCTTGCCGCCGCTGTGGAGGCCGGTGCTCCGGTAACGGTGCATCCGGCCCTTGGGGGCGACATAGTCCATCCTTATCCGGATGTGAGCTGGGGACGGCTGGCCGAGGCCGCCGAAAGGGATTTCGACCTGCTCGGGGAGAGGATAGCGACCCTGTCGTCGGGCGTGGTGATCAACGCCGGCTCAGCCGTTGTGATGCCGGAGGTTTTCCTCAAACTCCTGACCACGGCTATCAACCTGGGGAACAGGATCAGCGGCATCACCGCCGCCAGTTTCGACATGATAAGGCAGTACAGACCTCTGAACAACGTGGTGTTCAGACCTTCGAGGGCTCTGGGAGGGGATGCCGTAGTCCTCACCGGTCACCATGAGCTGATGCTTCCGCTACTTGATATATTCCTTCAGGCAGAGGAGGCTTCCGATGAATAGAAGAATGCTTGCTGTCCTTGTCCTTGTAGTTGTCCTTGCGGGTTGCGGGGAGGACACCGTCACTCCTGACGTGAACGGTGAGACCGGTCCCATCGATCCTTATGCCGATCCGCCGGACTACTCCGGTGATCCCTTCGACGGTTTTCCCAATGTGACCGGTGTGACCATTCCTTCCGGCCAGGTGGAGGTGATCGAGGAAGAGGTTCTCTCCGGAACCCATTTCACCATCCAGATATCTGCTGCAACAACCGAAGAGGCGGCGGTGAGACTTGCCGAGTCGGTTGACTCCGAGATAACGCTGCCCGTCTTCATCGACAGGGAGGGAAGCTACTGGAAGGTCAGGGTAGGGGCTTTTCCAGCGAGACAGGACGCCGTGGATTATTCGCAAACCCTTGTGGACATGGGCTTCACAGATGCCTGGGTGACGACCAGGGAGCCATGACTTGACATAGAAGCTGTCTGTTGCGATATACCCAACCGCCCCGGCAGCGGGTACAGAGGATTCAATAAGGGTTATCCGAGCGGGAATAGCTCAGTTGGTAGAGCTCTACCTTGCCAAGGTAGTTGTCGCGGGTTCGAGTCCCGTTTCCCGCTCCATTGTTGAAAGCGGTCAGTGAGTTCTACACTGACCGCTTTCTGCATGTTCACGCGGGGATGTCGCTACGCTCCATTTCCCGCTTTTAACTAATGCTACGCGGGGATGTCGCTGCGCTCCATTTCCCGCTCCATACCTCTACTCCACCTGGCGGTCGGCAGGTATCCCGTAGCGAGCCAGTATTTCATCATTGGCAGCAATGGCCTCCTGGCGGTCAAGAATGATCATTTTGCCGAGGTTCGTCCTAATAGTAACGAACTCGCCATCGGTGTTTTCCAGCAGCTGGATAAGGTGATAGAAACCGCTGACAGGTTCCCCGTTCACTGATGCGGCTATCTCGTTGCGTACGACCTGATAGCCTGTATTGACCTCGGAAGGCAGGATGTAGGTGATGATGACTATTCTGCTCCTGTCCTCTGTCCTCCAGTTGTTGTAGCGGTAGGGCATGCTGAGATAATCAAGGGCGTTGCTGTACCATTCGCTACCCCAGGATTCGAGATAATTGAGAGAGAGGGGCTCGAATACAAGGCCTCCATAAATGAAGTACTGAGGAAGCCGGTCGTACTCCTTGTGAGGCACCAGGCAGAGGTCCTCGAAAGTCTCGTCCAGGGTCATCTCCACCGTCATTGTCGAACCGTCCCTGACTATCAGGATCGGAACCGCCTCACCCACCTGCCTTCTTGTGATCAGATAGTCGAGTGTCGTCCTGATGCCCGATGCTATCTGCACGGTCCCATCTCCCGCTATGGCGTAGCCGTCCAGTTCCAGTATCACATCCCCTTCGACTAGTACGTCTGATGCGGGCGAACGGTATGAGGTTCCGGTAATCAGGACGCCCAGCTGCTCCTCACCTATTCCATACATCTCCGTGACCGCAGGATTGCTGATATCCTGGTACGCCAGTCCCGCGGAAGGGAATCCATCGTAACTGCCATCCTCGATGTCGTCGAAGAAGTGCCTTATCACGGGGACGGGAACAACGTAGCCTATGTTCTCAGCCAGTGTCCTGGACTGCATGGCAACGCCGATGACCTTTCCGTTCACTATGGCCGGGCCTCCGCTGTTGCCGGGGTTGATGGCGGCATCAAGCTGGACTGACAGAAGGGAAAGATTGCTGTGGGTGTAGTTTGATGTCTCTATCCTGGAGATGACTCCCTGCGTTGTGCTCAATGCGTCGCCGCCCACCGGGTACCCGTATACGGTGACCTGCTCCATGGTCTTCGGCAGGGATCCCAGTTCGAGAGGTGTGATGCCGTCAAAGAACCCGGGATCATCCACGGTCAGAAGGGCAAGGTCAGCCTCGTGGGAAATTGCCACCACACGCCCGGTGTATCTTCTGGGATCGCCTTCCCGTCGGACCTGCAGGTAAGTGAGGTTGCTCACCACATGTGCGTTGGTCAGTATAAGTTCTTCGTCTATGACGCAGCCGGAGCCGAAGACCTCATAGGGCGCCTCGATTATCCAAGGGATGTAGTAATTCGGATCCGCGCTGGTTGCGTATATTTTCACCATGGCCTGGTCCACCTCGGTGGCCGGAGAGCTGGCGGAGAACAGCAGAATGACGGCTGCAGTACAGACTTTAGTGCACATTGTTCGCCTCTCAGACTGTATAGATCGAAGGACTTGTGCCTGATGCACTGAATCCCGGACACCGTTCGGGTCACACCGGGAACGGCGGGGAAGGCAATTCCTCATTCACGCATTCAGAATCCTCGGTCCTCGTTTTCAGGCTGAGGGATTGTTCCCGCAACCTGCCTGTCTTCATCTCTACCGCTGCTGATAGGACGGTCAAGTATAATCACTCTTCCAGAACCGTGTCGTACCATAGGCGGTAGTCCGATCCTCGGAACGTCTTTCTTTCCTCCTCCAACAGCTTATCGTACCGGTAGTTCTTCGATTCGGGGGCTCCGGGTCCTGTGAACCTGCGATGGAGAATTTGCCTTCCTTCAGCAGTGTAGAAGCTCTCGGCGGGTGTGCCCTTTTCCCATCCCCAGAACACTGCGAGGCAGCGGCTGAAGTCTCTTCCGCCGATGGACAGCTTTACGACCCGGGCCGCATAATCCTCATGCTCCCCGGCGGAGTAGGAGAGGGGGAACAGCTCCTCCCCCGCTTCCATGAACCTGGTGGCCGGGTAAGTCCCGTCGGCTGTCGTTCTCATGACCCAGTCGAAGCCCTTGTCTGTTTTATGGAAATAATCCAGGACATTGGGCTCCGGAGGTTCGCAGTCGGAATGCTCTATTAGTACCTCGAAACATTCTCTTCCCATGATGCCCACCTTCCTGACCACCTGTGTCCTGACCGACTGGGTGAGTATCCCGCCGGGATAGTCGAAGAAGTCGCAGACCTCCACGTGTCCTGGCACGAGGACCGTGCCGAAGTACAGTCCCGGCCCTGAGGCCGCTATTTCCATGTTCTGGGCAGGCAGTTCCTCTATTCTTATATCAGGCACCACTCTCACCACTTCGGTGCTTCTTCCTATCCTTGACATTCTCAGAACCTCCTCTTTCATTCTTTCCCGGCCCTCCCAGAGCCTTCTCTTGACGGTCCCCACAGGCACTCCCAGACGAAGGGCCACCTGTTTCCGGGAATAGTCGCCCAGGTAGGTGAGCCTGGCGGTTTCCCTGAGTTTCGGGGAAAGCCTGGAAAGAGCAACGAGGGCCTGGTGCAGCCTGGGGTCGGAGCAGTCTTCACTTACCGGTGCAGGGGCTGTCATCCCTTCGGACAGATGCTCTTCCAGGGGCAGGATGACGGGGTTCCTGGCAAGTCTGTTCCTGGCGATGTTCCTTGCTATCTGCCTGGCCCATCCCCCGAAATTGTACGGCTCCTTCAGTGTAGTCAGCTTCAGATAGGCTCTCAGGAACGCCTCCTGCGCAACATCCTCGGCGCTGTGGCTGTCCCCGAGGAGGTGGCTCAGTTCCGGCAGTATGCTTCCCCTGCAGCGGCAGACAAGCTCTCCGAAGGCATCCAGGTCTCCGTCCAGAGCTGCGAGCACCAGGTCCCGGTCCGTTGATAATTCCATGACTCCTCCGCGTTACTTCTCACCCTGTTAACCCGTGAATGCCGCGAAGGTTCGGTCCGGGATATCAAAGCGTGCAGGTATGAGTCCTTACTTCAGACGCCGGCGGGTGGTCACTGAGGGCCGATGGCGCTCAGTGCCCGCTGACCGACTCTGCCGGGTATCTGGTCCCTGAGCCCCGCTTCTTCCATCATTTCCCGGTAGATCTCGTAGTAGGCCCCGGCGTTGGAAGTCTCGCCCAGGCCCCATAGCGCGTCCGCAAAATTGAGGTAGGCCACGGTCCTGAGGCTATCCAGTTTGAGGACTTCGTACAGGACTTCTACGGCTTCCTCGTACATTCCCGACTGCTCCAGGAAGAAACCGTAATCGTTGGCGATCTGGATGAACTCATCCAGGAATATGAACGGTGCCAGGTCTGATTCACTGAATGCCGTGCTGTCTTCGAAGGCCCCGTACCAGGGACTCCGGATGAACAGGAAATCCAACGCCTCTTCTGCCTCGGTGAAGAGCTGCACGGCTCCTTCCGGATCCCCCGTCCTGTATTCGTCCAGCCCGTGCTCGTGGGCGCTCCTGAGGAATCGTACGATCATTTCCCCGGAATCGTAGTAGCAACCGGGATAGAACATCTCGCCCAGTTTGACGGTCGCTTCGTTCAGATGCCCTATGGCCAGGAGAGAGTCGATGTCCTCCAGGGCTTCCAGTGACGGGTCGCCCGAGAGCCAGGCTACCGGGACCAGCTCCGAACCGAACCAGGAATACTCGGCCCCCGAGTACCTGGCGCAGAAGGGCATCTGGAAGTAGATGGTGATCACACTCCGATCGGGATCCCATGAGGCGGAGGATTTGGCGAAGTTGTACTCACCCTGGAAGGGTCCCGAAGCAATGACCTCAGCTCCGTCCGGGCCATCGCCGACCAGGTACAGGGTCATCGCCAGGTCTCCGCTTGGGACACCGGCGATGAAGAGGTCGGTCACGCCACCGGGCATGAGGGAGGCAGGCACATCGTAGACCATGGGAAAGATGTACTGGTTTTCCTCCCAGGTCTCGGCGAGCCTGGGGATGGAGGAGATGGGTCGCGCGAAGGAGATCATGGAAATTATTGTCAGCAGCACTGCAACATGTCTCATTGAAACCCTCCAGATATCGTTACCATCAGTATACCGCACTCAGTTGCGTACACTACGAACACTAACATATACTCACTCGAGCGCACAGATATGTCCCATTCTGGTGCCGGGCCTGAAAATGGGACATTTTCTCCGGGCATTGAAAGGGATCCGAAGTATCTTGAAACCTGGCAGAATACTCTTGCACGATAAATCTGTGTTTCTGCTCCTGTGCATTGCATCTTCGATGCAGATGAACGGCTGCAGTCGGGACGAGGGCTACTTCCCCCTTCCCGAGATCGACTACTATCTGGTGGTGACTGATTCCATCGGGGTCGAGCTCGGCGAAGATGAGTACATGTTCGCTTGGGCGACGGATCCCACATACTCTCCTGATGGAAGTATCTTAGTCGTTGACAGGCTTAAGCATGCGGTGTTCGTGTATTCCGCGGAGTGTGTATATCTGACCACCATCGGCAGGGAAGGGGAAGGGCCCGGTGAGTTCAGGATGCCGTCGACAGTTGAATTCTTCCCCGATGGCGGTCTCCTTATCAGTGACAGTGACGGCATAAGTATCTTCGATAGCAGCTATGCATATATCGATCAGTTGGTCTGGGATTCCTTTAGTCCATGGATAAGGGAAGCTCTGGATGACGGGGCGGTTATCGGGAATCTCACCCAGTTCGTTCCCTCGGATGAGGGTGTCGAATTCGAGAACGTTCTAGGCAGATGGGATCATGGAGAAGAGGAAGCCTCTGTAGTGTACTGTTCCATCATGACCGAGTGGGACCTGAGCAGTCCCGGGACAATCGATGATACGGACGATAGAGATGCTGCACTCAACTACTGTGCTTCTAGGGATGGCAGAGTCTTCTATTCGCGATCAGCTATCGATGATTTTGTCATTCACTGCTGTGATCCCGACGGATCGGAGTTCCTCCTTATCGAGGAAGACATCCCCCACAGGGTCGGGAAGACCTATGCGGAGATGGAACAGGAAATGAACTCAAAGAGAAGCTGGTTCAATGCTATGGGTTCGCGTACCGGTCGGTCGGTAGACGATTTCGAGATTATTCTTGATCCATACCGGAGAACCATCATGGGCATGTTCGTAGACGGTGAGGACAGGCTCTGGGTCAGGCTGGGGATACACCAGGGTATTGTCTTCCGCGTATACGATATGGACGGTGATGTCCTGTTCCACGCTATGGTTGATTATCCTGGAGATCAGCTTGACCTCGACAGCTGGGAGATCAACGGGGACGAGTATGGTTTCCTAGCCGTGAATAACTCGATGGAATACTGTCAGAAGGTCTACATGCTGGAGCTGGTGGAGGCGGAGTGATCCGGGATGCGACTGGGAGTTAATTCCCGTTCTGTTTGGTCTTATCCCTGTGGATATTGAATCTCCTGTTTCCCCGTTTTTTCCCCGTTTCGTAATCCACCGAACCCAGCTTGGTCGTGTGTTTCCGCAATTCGGTTACGGCAGCCAGGTGTTCAGGGTGGATGCTGTATTCCTCAAGACCGGCCCGGTCCCTGAATTCCATATATAGGACCATTGTAGGCGGCAGCCCCTCCTCGATGCCCACCTCCGCGTGCAATACCGACGGAACGCTTCCGCCCAGCTTGAGAAGCATCTTCTTGAGATCTGGTATTGTCCTGCTCATGGATTCCGCCGGGGCTTTGTCGATCCGCCACATGACGATGTGCTTGATCATCGCTCCATCTCCCGTTCAGTAAAAGCAAGTTTCCTTACCCTGGCGATATCACTCTGGATGATCTCCGACGCCTTTATGTCGATCCGCAGGAACCTCCTCATGAGCCCCGTTATGAAACGGCTCCTGGCAGGACCCGAGGAGATGTCCTCCTGGGCTATCTCCCTGAAAAGCTCCGGTACGGCCGCGGCGCAGATGGAGGACAGAATGACCTGCCCGAGGTTGAGCCTGATCTCGTCTGCCTGGAGCGGCAGCTCCTCCTCGAGATGCACCGGCAGGCTCCTGAGGAACCCGCCCAACCTGCCGGCGAAGGCAATCCTTTTCTCCTTGCTGACCATGGGGTCGAAAAGATGGGAGCTGAGCATGCCCGGGTACTTTATGATGCTTTCCATGCTGTGGTCGATCAGGCAGTACAATCTTACCGGCAGGGCCATATCCTGAATCTCCAGTATTCTCTGCCAGTCGTTGAACACTCTGTCCATCATCCGACTCAGGACCAGATCGATGAGCTCCTCCTTGGAGCCGAAGTGGTAGTTCAGGGCGGCGGGGTTCACGTCCGCTTCCTCGGCAATTCGGCGGGTGGTTATGGAACAGACGCTTTCATTGCCGATAAGCATCTCAGCTGTTTTCAGAATGTTCCGTTTGGTGTCTCCGTCTTTTTCCATTTGGTCCCAACCCCCAATCGTTCCAGGCGTTCAGGATCGATCCATCATAAAATGGATCGATAATCTCATGGAATAAACATATGATTGAATCATATGTATGACAATACCAGTGTGAAAGCACTTCAACTGAGGAAACTGCTTCATCCGCCTGAAATATGGATTGCACTGATATGTAGTTTTATTTAAAGAAAATTAGTCTAGGAACTGGCCGGAAGTTACGTACGGCCCTGCTGGAGCTCGGGGAAGAAGACGCTGAATGTGCTTCCCTTTCCCGCGGTGCTATCCACCTTGATCCAGCCCTTGTGCTGAATGACGATGCTGTGGACCACCGAAAGGCCCAGGCCCGAACCGCCGGTCTCCTGTTTGGTGGTGAAGAACGGGTCGAAGATCCTGTCGAGATCCTTCTTCTTGATACCGTGGCCATGGTCCTTCACATCCAGCCTGACCAGCTGGTCGGAATCGGCGAAGAGACCCTCCGGCGTTCCGGCCTCCCCGGCGGCGGTCCTGGTTACGCTCACC
>JAFGPK010000051.1 GCA_016936235.1 Candidatus Fermentibacteraceae bacterium
ATTTTGGTTAACACCCAAACATGAGCAGAAATGCTCATTATGTGAAGGGCACACTCTCATTCTGGAAAGCTATTTTGGACAGGCCTGTTTCTCAGGTCCTGGAAGAACTCTTTCCTGATCGGAATCTCGATACCCGTATCGCTGGTCTTCACGTTCTTCGCCATGTACCTGGCGGACGTGGATCTCAACATCGTGAGTCTAGCGGGTCTTGCGATCGCCGTCGGAATGCTCGTGGACAACTCCATCATCGTCATAGAAAGCATTCACAGGCATAGGATACAGGGCAAGAACAAGGTAACAGCGGCAGTGGAAGGAACGAAGGAAGTGGCCGGAGCCATCACTTCCTCTACGCTGACCACTCTTGCCGTCTTTCTTCCGGTCCTGTTTGTCCCTGGATTCTCGGGTCAGATGTTCAAGGACATGGCGCTCACGGTGAGTTTTAGTCTCATAATCTCTCTTCTGGTAGCGATAAGTCTTGTTCCAGCACTTTCGGCCCTGTTCGTCAAGACGGAATCCACAATACACATCCTGGAGAAAGTCGTCGCGAGAGCCTCGAGGGCGTTCCGGACAACACACAGAGGCATTCTGACATTCTGCCTGGACCACAGGTGGGAGACCATAGGAGCGACTGCGCTGCTGTTCGCATGCAGCCTTCTTCTCTCAGGGGCAATACCTGCATCACTGATGCCCACTATGGACCAGGGCAACATCAGCATCTCCTTTGGATTGGTTCAGGGAGTGGACCTTGCCGGGGTTGATAGCGTGGCGACTGTAATCGAGCAGAAGGCCACGTCCGTCATTCCCGAAGAGTATATAGAATCGATGATGGTCTCCACGGGATCGAGCTCTGGAGGCATGTTCTTGAGCTCAATCAATGAGGGAACGGTACGTATATCATTGGTTGGCAGCGACGAGAGAGAAAGATCAACTTTCGATTACACTTTCATGCTGCTGAACGAACTCGGGAACATGCCCGGAGTAGATGTTGAGATAATGATGCACGGCATGACCAGTGATGATCCTGCGGCCGTCGTCCTCACGGGGGACGATCTGGATTCCCTCACCATCATCGCTCAGCGGATCAAGGAAATGATGGATTCCGTTGAAGGAACCAGCGGTGTATACACATCGATCGACCAGCGTATACCGGAAATTACCTTCATTCCCGATCAGGCGAAGCTTTCCCTGGCAGGCATCACCGGCCCGGAAATCGTAACCGAACTCCGGCTGGGATTCATGGGAAGCAATGTAGCTACGCTCACAGAAGGAGGAGAAGAGTACAACGTTTTCCTTCGTTATCCAGCCGACCACCGGGCGGACAGGGTTTCACTGGCCTACACGCCGGTGTTGGGATACCCGCTTACGTCGTTGGGGAACCTGGAGAACATTTCAAATCCCAGCAGTATCGACAGGGAGAACCAGACCAGGATTGTAACGATCGCCACCGGTACGGCTCCGGGATACACGTCCGGACAAGTCGGCTCGGCCATTGAGAGGGAAATGGAGAAGATGGACCTGCCGGACGGCGTGACCTGGAGAATGGGAGGTGAGTACGGTGACCAGGGCAGTACGTTCAGCTACCTTATGCTCGCTGTTCTGGTAGCAATTCTACTCGTCTACATGGTCATGGCCGGACAGTTTGAAAGTCTGAAGGAGCCTTTCATAATAATTCTAACCGTTCCAATGGCCTTGATCGGGGTCGTGACAATCCTGTTCCTCTCCGGCACCAGTCTCAGCATCATTGCTTTAATCGGGGTGCTCATGCTTGCAGGTATTGCAGTCAACGATGGAATAGTGCTTGTTGACTACGCCAATCAGCTTCGCCGAAAGGGTATGACAGCCCGTTCCGCCATAATCCAGGCTGCGGAGGTCAGGGCGCGTCCCATCATAATGACCACAATGACCACTGTACTGGCAATGATTCCGGTTGCAGTGGGTATCGGTCAGGGATCCGAGATGTGGCGTCCCCTGGGTATTGTTGTTATAGGAGGTCTGTTCAGCGCAATGGTCCTCTCCCTTGTAATAGAGCCATGTCTATACGTGGTTACGGCGGGAAAAAGAGATAGTCCGGCGGAAAAGTAGAGCTAGTTTGCTGCATGGACATAGTGTGACCAGCCCCCTTCTCCGGGTGGCATCCTGCATGTGGCGGGCTGCTCTCTGGTCATTATGGAGAAAAAGCCAGGCACCGGTAAAGGTATCATCTGATGATTCTCTGACTGTCTTTCCAACTTTACGCTGATAATGTAGTTTAGTGGTCATAGCAGTGTTCTTGAAGCCAAAACAACAGGGGGTTCGATATGAAGTCCGCTGGTCCTGCCCTTTTGCTGTTCATAATGTTGCTTATCTCGTCATCGATCGCAGGAACGGACTTCATCTTCGAGAACAACGAGTTCTCCTTCCAGGCTCTCAGGACCGCCGGGTATTCATTCAGCGGGGGTTCCGTTCTTGGGGAGTGCCTGAGCACATGCGGCAGGATAGAGGACGGGGACGTGGAGAGCTGGTACGCTGAGTGGCTGAACACGGGAATGATGGCTGAAGCGAAGGCCGATTCATTCCTTGATGCAGGTTGCGCGTCCAGTGCCGGGGAGTGCTACTTCAGGGCGGCCGAGTACTACAGGGCAGCCGAGTTCTTCCTTCATGTCTATCTGGAGGACCCGAGGATGCTGGATACTTGGCAACTGAGCAGGGACGCATTCCTTTCTGGCGCGTCTCTCGCCGATCATCCCATCACCAGGGTCGAGATACCCTTCGGGGAAGCCTACCTGCCGGCCTACCTGTGCCTTGTGGACGGCACGGGTGAAGTCAGGCCGTTCCTTATCGCCCACAGCGGATTTGACGGAACCAAGGAAGAGCTGTACTTCAGTCTCGGTCGATATGCCGTGGAGAGAGGATACAACTGCCTGCTGTTCGAAGGACCCGGACAGGGTCAGGTCATCAGGGAACAGGGGATACACTTCAGGCCCGACTGGGAGAACGTGGTATCGCCCGTTGTGGATTACGTTCTCGACCTGCCGTTCGTGGACGAGGACAGGATAGTCCTCATCGGGTACAGTATGGGCGGATACCTTGCGCCTCGGGCCATGACGGGGGAACACAGGCCTGCAGGTTGCGTGGCAAACGGCGGCGTTTACAGCATGTACCAGAGCGTGGTCGGGACGAACATCCCCAACATGGATGAGATCCTCGCAGATGAGGATGCGTCCAGGGATTTCGATGGGGAGATTCGAGCGATGATGGATGAGGACCTCTTCATGAAATGGTTCTACAACAACGGTATGTACACCTTCGGCGCCGATTCCCCCAGCGAGTTCATGAGACTGATGCGGGGATATACACTTGAGGGCAGGGTTCGGGACATCTCCTGCAGCATGCTGGTCCTTGATTCGGTTAACGATCAGCTTACAGGCGGGCAGGCCACAGTTCTGCATGACTCCCTTGAATGTACCAGCCAGTACGTTCTGTTCACGGAGGCCCAGGGCGCTGACGAGCACTGCCAGATGGGAGCGGTTGAAGTCTCAAACGAGGTCATCTTCTGCTGGCTGGAGGACGTTCTTGCGGAGTAGGTTCGAGTAAATGCTAATGGAGAAGAACAGGTAGGAACAGCTCACTTCAACATAGGAGGACATGATGCGTCTGATCTTGGCCGGGCTGGTTCTGGTACTGATGGCAGGATGCGGCGGTTCGGGGGAGAGTGAACCTGCAACCGGAGGAGATACGGATTCAGGAGGGGATGCGGCGGTATCCGACAATCCCCTTGTGGGCAGGTGGGAAGTGGTGGAAGTGATAGAGGGTCCGGACTACTCCAACACGGGAACCTTCTACGAGTTCAAGGAAGATGGCTCGATGAGCGCGGGTCAGGGAGTCATGTCCATAGAGGGCACCTATATAGTGATAGGGGATACACTGAGAATAGTGCTGGGCGGAGTGTCAATGGACATCCTCCACAGTTTTGATGACGGCAACCTGATCTACGACATAGTCAACGGCGACCAGACGTTCCTCATGGAGCCCCGCTAGTCCTTCACGGCAGGCACAGGCGGAACCTTCAGATGGGTTCCGCCTTGTTCCTCTCCACCACGATGGCTCCCCTTATGCTTTCAAGCTTGCGGGATTTCTTGCCTATGCCCCAGACGAGAAGGCGGATGTCGTTCATCCTGGCGTCCCTGAAGGTGACGGATACGCGGCCGAAGCCGAGCATCCTCTCCAGCAGGTCCTCCGTATCCACAAAGGTATTGATCTCCTCGCGGCCGATCTGCTGGCCGCTCTCCGTTGGACCCCTCTGAATGTTGATGTAGTTGGGGGTGAAGGCCACGTAATGGAAAAGGCCCCTTATCCATGATACAGTGATGGCGATCATGAAGATCAGGGCGAATATCAGGTAGGCCACACCGTTCATGTCGGCGCTGATGCATCCGAGGAATCCCCAGAAATCGTCCAGCCAGCCGAGGTAACTCAACCACAGGACCAGGCCGCCAAGGCCAAGGACGAGGAGTAGAAGCTCCTTTATACCTGCGTCGTACTCCTCTATCATGAAGTTCACCAGGAATACACCCAGCCAGATCGCTCCCATCGCCCCTGAGGGCTGGTCGATCAGAAGGGACATTATGAAGAACAGAAGGGAGACTATGATGACAGGCAGATAGATTATCTTCCGGGTCCACCCGAACACCACCAGCCATTCGCTGATATCGGGATCATCATGGAGCTGCCGTTCCATGCGGAACCTGGTCCTTATGCTCCTGCGCATCAGGAACCCGATGAAAAGGCCGAGCAGGACCAGCGCGAAGGGCGCAAAGAATATGATTGTCTGGGTCGAGGTCCAGTCACCCATCGATCCGTCTCCCGTCTTCAGAAAGTTTGCTGTTCCGCCGTCCAGTCCCTGGAAAAGGCGTCAAGCCTGTCCGGATCCCGAGCAATCGGGCGAACCGGCAGCACCCTTACTTATAGTTCAACCACACAAAATGAACATAAGCTCAGGCATTTGCCCGGGTCAACGATTCCCGAGGTGCTGGGGACATGGATTCCCGTCATCCGGCGGAAACAGCGGATCACAGGAGAATAACAGGAGGCGGAGCCGAAACTGCTCCGCCTCCTCCGGGATTGTCAGAGCCTGATGAGCCGCGACGAACAGCAGTTGCCCGAATCGTCCGTTGCTACGATGAGATAGGCCCCGGAAGGCACCTGAGCGCCGGACCGGTCAGTTCCGTTCCAGACCAGCTGATCTTCAGCCTCCAGTTCCGTCACGATCCTGCCGGAAATATCCATCACCATTATTGAAACCGGTCCGCCGAAACCGGTGAGCCGTATGCTGACCGAAGAGCTGAACGGGTTGCAGGATGGAGTTACAGCAGCATGTTCCAGAGGACTGCTCCCCTGGCCGGATATTCCGGTGGAATTAAGGTCCACCTGGTAGATGAGGTCCGCGTCGGCATCTGATACCCACAGGTACCCCAGGTCATCGAAAGTCATCCCGTGGGCTCTGGGGACTATCGAGGATGATATGGAGAAAACCCTGGTTCCAGCATTGTTGAAAACCTGAATGGGTTCTGACGGGTCCTCTACGGCGTACCATATCTGATTGTCCTTGAAAGCTATGTCGTAGAAATCAATTCCAAGGTCGACCATCAGGAAGGGCCCGGCCTGGATGGATCCGGTGAGGCTGTAGCGCTCTACGACCTCCTTGGGCGGCGTGGTCTGCGCGTCGACCCCTGCGCCGTATACGTAACTGCCGTTGGTTGCAAGACCAGAAACCTTCTGGTCGAGATCGCTTCCTCAACAGTCCAGGGAGAACATGGAAATGTAGGTGCCGTCGGTGGTATAACGGTAGGCGTAGCCAAGGGTGCCCGTGCCTGGAGTCACCATCGCTATGTAGACCGTGTTGCTGGCGAAAGTGACCCCTGTCGGGACCTTTGAAGTGTTGGCGCAGTACCAGCTGTTCTGGACCGTGCCGTCAGCGGGGTCCACCTGGTAGGCGAACTCGGTTGTGCCGTCCACCATCCACAGGCTGCCGTTGCCGTAACCCAGTCCGATGATCCCCGTATCGGGAGCGTCGATTGTGTGGATGATCTCCGGCGCGGCGAAGCATGCCGCCGCCAGGACCATCATCAGAAGAGGAGTTTTCAAAATAGTGACCTCCTGTCTTATTGCCGTCGCAAGTTACTGAGCTGTATTCCATACCATTACGCTGGTATATATCCGGCAGGCCGAGGCCGTGTCCATAGGCGGTATTCATGAGTTCGGCCATATCAATGACCATGATTACATGGAAAGCCCGACTAATCGCGGGTCCGTGGGAATGGACACAAGTTCGATGATGACGGATGCCCCTATGGAAGACTCAATGAGCTGGAACCTGAGGCCGGGAGCGTTCTCCTGTTTCCCCTTTCAGGCGGGGAGGGGATACCGGACATCACAGGAGGCGCAGGGGTTCAGCCTTAGATATGAGACCTTGAGGATCCTCTATGTATCCGACTGGTCCCACCACCGCCAGATGTACCAGTCGTTCTGGTCATCTGGGCGGCAGAGGAAGAGGACGGACATCTCCTCCGGGTGGAGCCACCGGATGTGAATATCTCTCTTTCAAGTGTCCGGTCCATCCGCGTTGTAGCCGTCCCAGTAGATTTCGAGCAGATGATGCTCAAAATCCTCCCTCATGCAATCCGCCAGCAGATCGGTATTCTCCGTCTCCCAGGCGGCCTGCAGGTTCTGCAGAAGCATCTCCCATGGTTCGATGACAATCCCCTGACTGGAACCGCAGCCCGCCATTAGAAACGACAGGGCCGGCAGCAGGGTCAGGTATCCCGTAAGCATTTTCAAGGTACACGTCCTTTCAGAATTCGCCTCTCACTATTCACGATCAGACCCCGGTAAAGTCAACTCTGAAAGAACGAAAGGATCTATAGGCTCCCCCTCAGGCATCACGGTATATCGTCAATGAATATATCTCCTCTTCTAAAGAGAGTTCCAGGATTAAAGGGGTTCTGACGCAGCGCACCATATAGAGGCTTTGATTGCGCTTTGCAACCCGATTTCAGACCTGGTGTCCTATCCTGGACGGATCCGCCGGTTCGGGTTCCTCAGTCAGCCCACACAGCCTTGATGGAGCCGAAAGTCCGCTGTTCCAGGACACTTGCCGGGCCGAACATCAGTTCCGACATGGTCGCAAGGAGAATTCCGGTGGGGCTGCCTACATCGCTCTTGTTCATCAGCCCGCGGTTCGTCCCCGTATCCCACATGTATGTGTAGAACATATTGGAGCCTCCCACCCACTCCAGTTCTATTATCAGATCTTCGGTGCCGCTGTAGTAGTAGGGCGTGTCCAGGAGTACGGTCATCCACCGGTCGGGGAGAGCCGTCATCTGCTGAGCGGCTGTGGAGTAGACCAGTGTTCGGGTGCCGTGTACATAGTTTTCGGCGAAGGTGTTCGTCAGTTCTGAACCCGCCGCCGCTCCCATGTAGAGCTTGAACCCGTAGTAGTAACCTGTCTCCGAGCCGTAGGACCCCGCCCTCTGCCAGCTTATCTCTCCTATGGTCATGGGGCCATCCATCTCGCTCGCTAGCGCTATCACCTGATAGCGGTTCTGAGAGCCTCAAGATGCGCAGAAAGGGTCCATGCTGGGGATATCGGGAGTGCCTATCACTACCGAAGCAAGGGAAGCCCCCGCTGCCGCCAGCATCACGATGCCGAGTATTCCTTTCATTCTACCTCCGCTGTTCGAGTAATTACATACTAACATAATAGGAATTATATCCGAAAAAAGTTCCCGGGTCCGCCTGATGAGGCGTGAACTGAGAGAACAGGTAAGGACTGTTCCTTGGATTACATCAGCGCGTACTGATCAGTCAGGTAAGTTAATGGATTCAGGTACGTCCCTGAAATCGACGAGAACTGAAGAGGTCATGCCGTACTGGTCGAAGACGGAACCGTAGGCCAGGATGCCATCATCCTTGAAGAAGGCTCCGTCGAAGACCTCGTCTCCTCCGGTATCCACCGTATCCTGCCAGATCACTCGACCGTCGGGACACGCGATCGCCAGGAAACCGTCGTCTTCGAGATTCCCGGCAACGAGAAAACCCTTCTCGGACATGTCCAGGAAGCGGACCTGCACACCGGACGGGAACACGGCCGAGACAGCCCTGTCGACGGCGAACTCCCCGTCAAGACGGAAAGCGTCCATGAAGCCGTTACCATAACTGAAGGATACCCATGGAGAACCGTTCACCAGGTGGATATCGTCCGCCTCGAGGAGACCGTCGGAGAGGACCTCTATCCTGTCCAGAATGGCTCCATCAATGGAAATGAGCTGAAGTGTCAGGGTACCCGAATACTCTTCCGTCAGACACAGGAAGTCTCCGTCCGGAAGCTCCACTGCTGTGTAAAGGAACCCCTCGATGACGTCGCTGGGCGTGATCCATTGAAGCGCCCCCTCCGATGAAAGCTTGAAAGCGTACCCTCCCGGCAGCATGGTCCCCGGACATCCCGTGACGAGCAAGCCCCCGTCCCTGCAGAGGATAAGGTCCCTGCACATCCAGTTCAGTTCATCTTCAAGCCCCAGGACGTAGGTCCACAGAACGTCCCCTGAACCGTTCATCCTTATCACGGCAACGTCGGTGTTCACTCCGGTGGCCCTGGGCTCTGAGTGGAAGGCCGCGGCGAAGCCGTCCTCCAGCGGGACAAGATAGCCGCCGCTTTCGAAAGCCCGAGAAGACCCTCCCCTCTCCAGAACTTTCTTCTGCCAGAGAACCTGGCCGTCGGTATCGAAGCATGCTATGACAGGGTCCTCGAAGGGACCTGCAAGGCTCAGGACAACACTCCCATCGGCAAGCTCCACGCAATCGCGCAGTCCCAGAAGCGATTCCTCGCCCAGGGGTATCTCCACCGGCCAGGCCAGGGCAGTGAAACACGCGCAAAAAGCCGACACCGGAAGCAGGAATGAATTAAGCTTCATTATCCCTCCATCACTCACAGAGATTCAGTTATCGATCCCGTAGTTGGGACCAAGTATCGTGATCTCATCATCACCCCCTGGATACTTGAGGTCGTTACCCGGCTTCTTCTTTCCCTGTTTGTCGATACTGTCTTTCCCCTCGATGACGCTTTCGGAAAGATGAAGCGTCTGTATAGTCTCCTTTAGTTGGGAAACAAGAGAACGGTCGATCTTGCTCTTCTTGAAGAACCCGCCTTCCACCTCGTCCCTCAGGTTCTCAAGAAGAGGCAGCTCTTTCTGGCTTCCGTACCTTCTCATTATCCTGAAAGCCCCGGCTATCGTCTCGGGATCCTCGAACAGAACGCCGGAAGGCCCCTCCTCGATGCACCTGGTGATGAAATCTATCACGATCCTGTGCTTGCCCAGTATGCTGAAGGACTCCATGATCTCGCTGCGTATGCCGCTGTTCTTCCTGAAAGCCTCCGTCAGTCTCGGAATGAAGGCCGGATTGGTGGAAGCCTGCTTCGTCAGTATGTCCAGAGCGATCTCCGCCACCACCTTGGACTTGTCAAACACTAGGTGCATGGAGAGACTCTCGGCGGTTGTTAGGGAGACTTTCACCAGGGCAAGCAGACATTCCCTTCTTATCCTCGGGTCCGGGACCCTGCAGAGGTCCGCGAGGATGGATTCGCTGTCCGGAGAGCCGATTTCCCTTAGTATCTGGACCATGTTCCTCGCAAGGTACCAGTCGAGTTCCGGCAGGGAGTATGTGCTGTCGTTCATGTGCGGCTCGAAGGCAACGACGATCTCCTTCAGCTTCTTGTGTATGGCGTCAAGACCCCTGTGACCCATCCTCAGGAGCATCTGGTAAGCCTTGGATCGCAGCCTTCTGTTATCCTCGTTGAATATCCTCACCAGCTGTGATACCAGGTTGTCCGGAGGAGCGATCATGGCCAGTCTTCTGGCTTCCCTGGCAACCGACTCGTCCTCCGAGAGTATCCTCTGTACCAGGGCATCGGCGGCCTCGATTGTGTCCATCTTCCTGTGGGCCTCGGCCAGGGACCGCTTCCTCGCGGCTTCCAGCTCCGTTCGAGGGAACTTCATGGCCTCGAGATTCTGGAGTACCTTTCCCGCCTCCAGTGCGATGGCCATCATTCCCCTCGATAGCAGGCCTTCCATCAGAGAAGCCGTGAGTATCACTCCCCTGTAGAGGACATCCGGGTCCTGCTCGCGCTTCAAGAGCATTGAGACGCTTTCCACGATCTGAAGGACGGAGTTCTCCTTGATCCTCTCGACAGCAAGCAGTGACATCTCCCTAAGCTTCCCGAGGCTCTCGTGCCTGATGTCGGGATCGGGCGAATGCAGGTTGGCAAGCAGACCGTCTATTATTCTCCTGACTGCTTTCCAGGCCATTCCCCTCTGGATTGAGCGGTTGGACAGGAGCCCCCTCTCCAGGATCGTCGGGTCCAGAGCCATGACGAACCTGGCTATCATCCCCCTCTGTTCCTCCCGGTTGTTCCTTGCGGCAGCCAGAACCGACTTGAGGGCCTCGCCTATCTTGCTGCCGGGGAGGGAGTCGATGCTGTCGCCCCGCTCCAGCCTGTCGATGAGTTCGGAGAAGATGGCGTCCTCGATGGTGACCTCTCCCCTTGCCAGTGTCTGCTCGTCGTCACTGCCCTCGGATATAAGCTGGTAATGGAACTTGTTTATTGTTATGGAGCCCAGCCCCCTCAGCTCCACAAGCCTTCCCATTCCGCCATGTTCCGTGATGTATGCGGGAGGTCTGTTGAAGAGACGCGCGAAAGTCTTTATATCGTCTGAGGTAATCCCTGGATCGAAGGTGAGACTGCTCATCTGCCTTTCGGTGAACGACCTTATGAAGCTGCTTATGCCGCTGGTCTTTTTCTCTACCCGGAGGTCGTTGACCATCATAGTCTCGCCTATTACGGAGAGGGTGACCTGCTCGTTCTGCTGCTGGAACTTGGACAGAACCGAAATGAACGATTCGGTGGAGGGATCTATGGAAGGGTGTCCCGAGGGGAACATCTGAAGCGCCTTCATGAGCAGCTCGAGTCTCTTCACAAGGTTTTCCGCGTTCCTCAGGGCTACTGCCTGTGACATCTTTCCCGTGCCCAGGTGAGAGATGAGGTTCCCGCCTGAGGCGAACCTTTCAAGGGAATCGCGGCTGATGATGTACTGCCAGATCCCGGGTGACTTCTCGATGAAATCAAGCTCCGATAGTATCTCCTTCATGAACTTTCGAATGGACACAGGATACGAGCTGAGGGTCACGCTGAATTCCGGCTGGCCGCTGCCCTGTCCCCTGAGGACCGCCAGGGCCATATCGGCGCCGCTGCATTCAATATCGGACCCCGGCTCCAGAAGATCGTCCTCGATGAGCAGATAGACTACTTCTATCAGCATGGAGATCTTTGCAGTGGCGTATTCCTTCTCCTGGGGACCCAGCCTGCCGAACAGCGTCCAGGTATCGTCCAGCTTCGACTTGGTGAAGTAATGGTCAAGGCCGGCCCAGTTCCATTCAGGGGCGGCAGCCTGCAGCTGGGCTCTGTTCATCAGACTGAGAAAGGCGATTCCGGCCTCAATGTTCCCGCACGCGTCGGAGACCAGTGAACCAAGCACAGGGCCGATGGCATCCGGTTTGTATCCCGAGACGAACTTGGCCAGGGCTGCTGCCCTTTCCCCGGGATGCTCATGCGAGGACACCGTACCGATGAGCCTGCCGGCCACACTGGAAGTATCCGTTTTGCTCTTCATTCATCACCCTTGCAGTCTCGAAATGGCATAAAGCACGTTCAATTCACCCATAAAGCATATTCAATCGAGATAATACCGGTCAACGTCAGTATCTTCGGCAGTATGAACACCGGAGTTACCGGTCATCAGACGTTGCGAAGGACTACATTGACGATGCGCGGCTGACCGGAATATGGTCACAGGGATCGAAATCAAGAAATGAACCGGAGATATCCATGATGCATCTCAGCGATCCCGATCTTGTTGTACTGGGTTTCCTTGCGGTGCTTTCCCTGTCCACATTGCTCGCTGTAATAATCTCGCAGCATAGAAGGCTCGGACGGAGGGAGACCACCACAGAGGCAGGGGAAGGCTCGGAATGGAGCATGGGTTTTGCAGCCGCTCCGGGCAGGAGGTACGGTCTCTGCCTCAGTTTCGACATTCGATACCCCGGGTCCGAGGATGATTACGGCCTGGTGGCGGAATACTCCTGCAGTGCGATGGGCAGGGTCCTGGCCAGGGAAAGGGCTGGTTGCGGCGCTGCAGTCCCGCCTCATCGAGACAGGGAGATCGGGACCCTGTTCAATTGCAGCCGTTCCTCGGTGCCCGGCAGCAGCAGGAGCAGGGTTACAGCATTGCTTTGCGTCGTGGGACCCTTCGATGCCTGTACCGAGGTGACCGCCGCGGGAAGGATACTCGCGGCTGAGGGAAACGAGCTGGACAAGGCCGAGGTGTACTTTACCCGCTTCCGGTGAGAACCGGTGACCTCAGATACGGGACGAGAGCCTTTTCCATATCTCCCCTGCCGCGACCGAGGCGGGGGTATCACTGTCGAACTCCGTGACCGGGTATCCGCCGGACATGGACGTTGTTACAACGGGGTCAAAGGGGATCATGCCCAGGAGCGGTATGCTGCGGCTGTCGCAGAACTCCATTATCTCCGACGACCTGGACAGATTGATGTCGCTCTTGTTGATGCAGACCGCGGGTCTGACACCGAAGTGGTCCACGGTCTTCAATATCCTGCGCAGGTCATGTATGGCGGAAACCCCCGGCTCGGTGACTATGACCGCCAGGTCGGCCCCTGCGCACGAAGCGATCACGGGGCAGCCGATCCCGGGGGGACCGTCAACCAGCAGCAGTCCGCAGTCAGTTGAGCCGCACCTGTCGACCGCCGCCTTCTTCACAGTGGATACGAGCTTGCCCGAGTTCTCCTCGCCCGCCTTCATCTCCGCGTGAAACAGAGGTCCGTAGGGGGAGTCCGAAATGAACCATCTGCCGGCGATGACCCTTTTCGAGCTTATCGCGCGCACGGGACACTGGTGTACACATGCATTGCAGCCTTCGCACGCGATCCTGTCAATGATGTATCCGCCGGGAGTGTCCGGGGATTCCCGGACCGCATGAAACCTGCAAACCTCCATGCAGGTTCCGCACCCCGTACAGATATCCTCCTGTATCAAGGCTTTGAAGCCGCCGGTGAAATCGAACTCACTCACCCTCTCAGGTCTCAACAGAAGTTCGAGATTCGCGGCGTCGACATCGGTGTCGGCAAGGACCAGACTCCTCTCCATGGAGGCCAGATGAGCCAGTGATGCCGTCAGGGATGTCTTTCCCGTACCCCCCTTGCCGCTGAGGACGACCACTTGCTTCATCGCTCGCTCTCCTTCACTTTTTCCAGTATTTCAATGAACATGTCCCGGTATTCAGGAAGCCCCTGGATAAGAGAGGTCCCATCGGAGAGGACTTCGGCTATCTTTCTGTCCATCGGGATCCTGGCCAGCAGGGGAAGTCCCTGTCTGTGGCAGTAATGCTCCACATCACTGTTCCCTATGCCGTCGCGGTTGATGACCACTCCCGCCGGCAGGCCAAGCTGCCCCACGACAACTTCTACGGCTGCCTTCAGGTCGTGCAGACCGAAGGGAGTAGGTTCGGTGACCAGTATTACGTAATCGCTGGAACCCACCGCCTCGACCATGGGGCACGAGGTCCCGGGGGAGGAATCGATCACCACCGTCCGTTCATCCGATACCGGCAGATAGTTCTCGAGCAGTGCCGAGATGACAGGTACCGCCATGGCCTGACCGACATTGAGAGTTCCCCTCGCGAAATCGATAAGACCGTCGCTCCCGCCTTCAAGAAGCCCGGTCACATGGGTAACCTCGGTTATGGCACCTCGGGGACAGGCAAGTGTGCAGCTTCCGCAACCGTGGCAGAGATCACGGAATACCAGGACCTTCCTTCCGGCCACGGCTATGGCGTTCCAGACGCATACTTCGGAACAGGTTCCGCAGAAGTCGCACCTGTCAGGATCGACAACGGGAACCGGAACCCCCGTCTTCTTCTCAAAGGTATAGTCGATATCCAGGAAGAGACCCGAGTTCGGCTCCTCCACATCGCAATCGAGGAGCAGGGGCCTGGAGTCGGAGGTTCCCGCAGCGGCCAGGGCAAGGCTCACGGCCACTGTTGTCTTTCCTGTCCCTCCCTTACCGCTGGCTACGGCAATGACCATTGCCGGGGGCTACTCCCTGATCATTCCAGCGCCGCACTTCGGGCACTGCAGACTGTTGCAGGGCTGACCCGCTCGATGTTCCTGCCTGTGTCCGCAGGAGGGGCATACGCACTGGCCTCCCGGCCCCGCCGCAAGCGGGCCTCCGCCGCGACCCTTGAAGCCTGAGGAGCTTCTGTTCCTTCCTCTGCCGTTCATTTCCATTCCTCCTTCCCTTATTCCTCTGCATCCGGCAGACGGACGATCACGTCGTCCACCTTTTCCAGAAGGGCAGCCGCTTCTTCCCTGAGGCGGTCCGCGGGATCGTCCTTCTCGTATTGTGCGTCTTTCTTTGAGTGCTCCACGCTTTCTTTGCAGGGAGCCGCCTGCGGAAGCCGGTCTGCCAGGAAACTCTCAACGGCTTTCCTTACGGTCCCGAAAGCACCCGTGGAGCAGCCTATTCCATACTGCCGGAACATATCGATGGCCCTTCTTCCCATTCCGCCTGCCAGCATGACGTCGGCGTTGAGCTTCCTGATGAAGGAGGGTACCTGTCCGGGAGCGTGCGACTGGAAAAAGGGATTTTCCACCACCTGGAAGCCGTCAACGGATCCGTCTGAGACATCCACGATGGTGAAGTAGGGACACCTGCCGAAATGGTGGCTCACGGAACCCTCGAGACCTCCATCGGTATCCGACGAAACGACTATCCTCATGACTGCTCCTTCGTTAGCAGGTCTATCTGCTGGACTATCTCCGCCACCTGGCCTCTCAGCTCCCTAAGTCTCTGTGCCAGCTGTAACAGCTGGTCCTCACCGGCGGCAGCTCCGGGATCCTTCCCCCGGGTGTCAGATATGCCCGAATGGGACCGGGCATTGGCCGAACCCAGGGATTTCAGCTCTCCCCTTCCAAAAGCGTCTACCGCATCCCTCACGGTGCCCTCAGGAGCCGCGAAGCACTCCACGGAGCCTGCAGAGAGGACTTCGAAGGCGTTGGGTCCGATGTTGGAGGCGATAAGGGCCTCCGGCTCCCGTTTCAGAACGAACTGGGCCGCCTGTATGCCGGCTCCGCTGCTCTGCCCCGCGGCGGGATTCTCAAGTGCTTCATGGGAGTCCTCCTCCGTGTTTACAAGGATGTAGTACTCCGCCCTGCCGAAGACAGGGCTCACCGGGGAGTCCATCTCCCTGCCCGAGGAGCTTACGATGATCTTCATGCGCTATTCCGTTCCCTTCCGGCTCTTCAGCAGCTGTTCAACACGCAGGGCTATCCGTTCTAGTGTTTCGGCCACGAACTCCACCTGTCTCCTTAGACTCTCCGTGTCCGATGCATCTCTCTCGAAGACAGGTTCCCGGTAAGCCGGATACCTGTTCCAGTTAGGGAGCCCCGTCTCGTAATAACGGTTCCTGAAACCTCTCCCGCCACCTCCGCGTCTTCCGAAAAAGCCGATCCTTCCTCCCCTTCCGGGAGCCGTGGCGTAGCCTCCCTCGGCATATCCCGCGCATCTTCCCATGGCCCTTCCGGTCATGGGTCCCGCCCCTCCGGGTCCTGTTCCGTCTCCTGCCGGCATCTTTCTCTCCTTTCAGTTCTTTCCATCTGATTCACAGTGCAGTTCCATATGCTCGCTGTACTCGCTGAAAAAGCGGTGTAGTATCCTGTCCGTCTCCCTGAGATCTTCCACCCACATCTGAAGGTATCGGTCTCCTTTTCCTGACAGGGAATAGACCCTTCTCGCCGGTCCTGAATCGCCTTCAGTCCACCTGGAAGTGACAAAATCCTTCTCCTCGAGGCTTCTGAGGATGCGGTACACGGTGCTTGAGTCGGCAGGGGCGTCACCAAAGCCGAACCTGCTGAGGTTCTCCAGCAGCTGGTATCCGTGGGACTCACCACCATGAAGCAGCAGCAGAAGGCAAGGTTCCAGGAACCTGTTTATCCCTCTTCGGCAGCCTCTTCCCCCTCCCCATCCTCTTCCTCCCGGCATGTCTCTCCTTTCGGGAGAATGTGAACAAGCTTGATGTATCATCCATCTATGTGCAAACTGCATATAGATAATAATCGAGATTCCTCCACTGTCAAGTGCAGGATGCCCTGAAGTATTGCTGTAACACCCGTGACCGGTTACTGAGGTTTCAGAGATCGTGCCTCATCTCCCTGTCGGTGTAGGGGTTGTTCATCAGACGGACCATCGTGGAATATCCCATCTTGAAACTGACTGTGTCACCGGTCTTCACTCCCTCCGGGTTCTCCCCGATGTTCAGGACCGTGACGTCGCTGCTGGTCCCTGCGATCTGATAGTACCCGTTCATCGGAACTAGACCAGAGACATCGGTATCAAGACCGCCCACTGTTACAACAGCCCGGTAACCCCGCTGCCCCGGGGTCCTGTCCTCGGGACTCCGGTCTTCACCGGCGGAGAATGGGGCGATCTCATCCAGGGTTTCACCGGAGGGCGTAAGGCTCTTCTCCTTCAACTCGATGACCTCGGCCTCCAGTATGAAGGCGTCGTCACGAAGCCCGAAGATGGTCCCCCCGTTGATGAGGTCCGTTCCCAGCAGAATGGCTTCACCGACCCTGAAGTGGTTTATTGCAGACGGGACCTGTCCCTCGAGCAAAAATGGCAGCACGACGCTGGAACCCGCTGAGATCACGGGCAGGTCCTTCTGGAACTTCAGCTCCAGGAGCTCTCTGTAAAGGATCAGTTGCATGAGCTGGTCAACTGAAGGGACTGTGCCCGAGAAGCAGCCTAGATTGGCGCCTATACCCAGTACCTCTATGCTGTCCAGCTGGAAAACCTCGTTGTAGAGCTTTACCAGTGCTCCCGGCAGGATGCCTTCCCTCAGGTCCCCCAGCTCTATCATCAGTATCACCCTGTGGACCATGCCCATTTCGGCTGCTGTACGGTTCAGTTTCTTCACTGTCCCCAGCTCCGTATTCAGGGAAACGTCGGTGAGAGAGACCACTTCCTTCAGCTGGGACTGTGACGGCGGCCGGAGGAACCACTTCTCGAACCCCAGGTTCTGATTCGTCATCTCCTGAAGGTTCTGCAGCCTTGAGTCCGCTATGGACGAGACTCCCATGTCCGCCAGGGCGCTCAAAGTGCCGAGATGACCGCAGAGGGCCTTCGTGACCACGGTCAGGGAAGCGCCGTGTTCGCTCACCCATTGCTTCACCTTCAAGTAGTTCTCCCTGATCGCCTCACTGTCGATGATGATGCGGTTCATCTGATGTACCGCATCTCTGCGTACTTTGACCGGAAACCCATGCGTTCATAAAGTCTCCTGGCCGGATTGTCATAATCCACATGGAGTTTTATGTCACCATCCGACTTCCGGAAAGCCTCTCTGATCATGCTGCCGCCGATTCCCTGACCGCGGCAGTCCGGTTTCACGGCGATATAGAGCAGGATATTGGGGGGCACGTACCCTGACATGCCGGTCCTCAGCATCACGAGAGCTCCAACGGTGTTCCCGCCGTCTCTTGCGAGAATTACGAAGCCGCCTTTGCCCTCGACATCAGAAAAGGCGTATTCGAGCCCGTCCATGATCTCATCCACGGGATCCTCGAAGGGGGACAGTGATGTATGCAGGAAGCGGCTCAGTTCATCGGGCGAGGCGTATTCCTGCAGGTTGTCGAGCTTATCGAAGTATAGATAACGTATCATCTTCCTCATCTCTTTTCTTTTTTGATTTGCATTCACCAGAGATATGCGGCTACAAGTAATGTAACCGGCATCAGCAGGCAGTTGCGATCTGACGGACTTCCTTCATAATTGCATATCGGCGATCAATGTCAACCCCGAGCACGGGAGCGGTTCTTAATGAAGAGACTGTTTAACGCGGACAGGAGCGTGCTGAAGTCCGACCTGCTCCTGCTGCTTACCGCTTCTATCTGGGGGTTCGCCTTCGTGGCGCAGAGAGCGGGGATGGAACATATCGGCCCGTTCCTCTTCAACGGGATAAGGTTCGCTCTGGGTACCGCCGTCCTCATACCCATCATAGCCGTCCGTAAGAGAAGGGGTAGATACGGAAACGCCCGGATACCTCTTAAGGACGGCGTGCTCGCCGGGCTGGTGCTGTTCGCCGGGGCGTCGCTCCAGCAGATCGGTCTCGTATACACAACCGCCGGCAACGCCGGTTTCGTCACGGGCCTTTACGTCATAATCGTACCCTTGATAGGCATTTTCATCGGGCAGTCCGCAGGATGGCGCACCTGGACAGGATCAGCCCTCGCAGCCGGAGGCATGTTCCTGCTGTCCGCCGCCGGCTCCCCCGGGATGGCGACGGGTGACCTGATAGTACTAGCAGGAGCTTTCTTCTGGGCCTTTCACATCCAGATAATATCAAGGCTAATGAGGAAGCATAGGGCTCTTCCGCTGGCTGCGGTGCAGTTCGGGCTCTGCTCTCTCCTGAGCCTGGCGGCCGCCGCCCTTTTCGAGACCTTCTACGCACAGGGCGCGATGGATGCCGCGGTCCCGCTGCTTTACGGAGGGCTGGTCTCGGTTGGAATAGCCTACACACTGCAGGTTGTGGCACAGAAGAAGGCGCATCCCGCCCATGCCGCCATTATCATGAGCCTGGAGACTGTTTTCGCCCTCGCTGGCGGATGGCTCATCCTCGATGAGAAGGTAACCCTGCAGGGATCTGCCGGCGGACTGCTCATGATCTCGGCCATGATCATATCGGCACTGGGGCAGTACGCGCGCAGGGCTCCGGAAGGGTTGTAACCATTCCTGCCGGAATGGTATACTAATATTTGACAAAAACCTCCCGGGAGAACCGAATGTCAGATGCAAGGAAAAGCCACAGAAAATCCGCTCCAGAGGCTACGGAAGCGCAAATAGCCGCCGTAATGGACCAGCTTCGACTCAGCAGGTCGAAACTCAGTACGGTGCTGAGGCTCACCGAGGATGTAGTGATCGTCCTTGACAGGCAGGGCACTGTCCTCGACATAAGCTCCCATGCCGAAGACGTCCTGGACGTCAGGGTCGATGAGATCATCGGAAAGGCCAGATGGGAGGACTTCGTACCGGATGACGAAAAGGAGAGGCTGACCGGGTACTTCAACGGCAGGGCCAGCGGAACGGGCAATCCTCCCTCCACCTATACTCTGAGGGTGCTCGTACCGGGAGGTCAGCGTTTCATGCGGGCCAACGTGGATTTCATCCCTGGTACGGAGGAACGGGTAGTCATACTCAAGGACCTGTCCGAAGTCGTCAAGGAGCAGAGAAGAACGGCGGAGAGCGAAGAGCGCTACCGCACGGTGATCGAGAACACGATGGACGGTATCCTGATCTGCACCAAGGACAGGATACTATTCGTGAACACGAGTTTCTGCAGCATGACGGAGCTTTCCAGGGAGGAGATCTACACGCTGACCCCCATGCGGCTCTTCCACGAGGCGGACAGGACAAGGCTCGAGGCTCTCTTCCAGCCCGGCGGCCTTGACGAGAGAAGCACACAGGTACTTGAGACCGGGCTGCGGAAAAAGCAGGGGATACTTCCAGCCGAGCTGTCGGCCACCCCCATGATCTATCGGAACACCGAGGCCGTCCTGATCTCCATCAGGGACCTCACCCAGCGCAAGGAGACGGAAAGGCAGCTGAAGGAACAGCACAAACTCCTGCAGGCCATAGTCGACAACTCCCCGGTGGGGGTCTCGGTCCACGACAGGTTTGGAACACTCCTGCTGGCCAATGCGTCATGGCGGGCAATCTGGGGCAAATCCATGGAGGACCTCAAGGAGAAGATGGTTCCCCGCAAGGAGCTGAGGATGGACAGAAGGGATTCCTACCTCGGGAACTGCATCAAGGACGTGGAGAAGGTCTACAGGGAAGGTGGAGAGCTCTTCGTCCCCATACTCAGGATAACCAATCCTGCCCCGGGTGGAGCGGAGTTCATCTCCCACCATTTCTACGCGCTGATGGATGACGATGGGAATGTGGACAAAGTCGTCATACTCACCCTTGACCTCACCGAATCCCTGAGGACCGAGGATGAGCTGAAGGAGACCAGGGACCAGTACCGGGAACTGTTCAGCAACATCCCTGTGGCCGTGTACCGGACTACACTGGAAAGCGGAGGACGGATAGTATCGGCCAATCCGGAAATGATCAGGATGTTCCGCGGACAGGGCAACACCGATCTGAAGGACATAACCGTAAAGGACCTGTATGTTGATTCCTCAAGGAGGAAGGAGCTGATGCAGAGCCTGCTGGATGACGAGGAAGTCCAGGGTTTCGAGGCCGAGCTCAGGCGGGTCGACGGGTCGACATTCCTCGGGTCCATCAGCGCCAGGAAGGTTGCCGGGAGGGAAGGGGAACCGGATTACATAGAAGGGATCATCAGGGACATTACCGACCAGAGGAGGATGGAAGAGGAACTGCTGAACATAGAGCATCTTGAGTCCATCGGAACGCTGGCCGGGGGAATTGCGCATGATTTCAACAACCTGCTAATGGCCATCCAGGGCAGCATATCCCTTGCCAGGGAAGAGAAGGACCCTTCCCTTTCAGACCGTTACCTGAAGGAAACTGAAGAGTCCATCCAGGAGGCGACAGTCCTCACAAGACAGCTTCTCACCTTCGCCAGGGGAGGAGTGCCGGTAAAGGAATCGGTGGATGTCGAATCCTGTGTCAGGGATGCGGTGCAGTTCACCATCCGCGGGTCGGACGCGGAAGCGCTGTTCGACTTCCAGGATGGCCTCGAGAACATAAGCGCAGACCGCGAACAGATAGCCCAGGTGCTTCAGAACATGGCTCTGAATTCTCTGCAGGCGATGTCAGGCGGCGGCAGGATAACCGTATCATGCTC
>JAFGPK010000052.1 GCA_016936235.1 Candidatus Fermentibacteraceae bacterium
CCCTCCGAGGTTACGTTCACCGGATCGGTTATCCCAAGACTGATCCGGCACCACGCGCAGAGGTGGGCGGGACTCCATCCGCCGCCGTTGTAGACTCCGAAGGACATGAGCCCCCAGTCACCTATGCCGAAGGAATCGTAGTCGTAGTCGTAGAGGTCGGGCAGGCCCATCACATGGCCGAACTCATGGCAGATGGTGTTGGCCGATTTGTCCCCGGGAACGCTCTCGTACTCGTTCTGCACGCTGAACGAGTAGACGAACACTCCATCGAACTCCCTTCCCCCGCCGGGCAGGCTCCAGGCGTGGGGCCAGATGGTCTGGGGAGTGCCGTCGAAGGTCCCGGCGTATACGACATTGACCCCGTCCACGTATCCGTCGGAATCGTTGTCGTACCTGGCGAAGTCCACTGCGGAATCCACCAGTTCACACAGGTCCTCCACCATTCCCTGGGAGTTGGCGGGGTAGTATCCCCATCCGTAGTTGTCCCCCACGTAATACTCGTAGGTCTCCGGAGCCCTCTGCCATCCGGTGGCGGAAGGATAGTCCACCGTGACGATGTCGATCTGTCCGAGGGAGACCTGGTTGTAGTAGTTCCTGAGGGAAAGCGTGTCTGCGGAGTAACCCATGGAGTCGAAGTACACAGCCGGCGTCCCGGCGATGTTGTCCGAGAAATCAACCAGCAGGATCAGTACGTTCATGCCTGCGTCGGAGCTTCCGATGGAGCCGTCGGGTCCGAAGGGCGGGTTGCCGGGTCCGTAGAGTGGATTGGGCGCATCGACGCCCCTGGCCCGGGCGTCCGCGTAGGACTCCTCGTAGGATCGCATCCGGACCCCGCCGTCGCCCGCTTCTTCCATGAACCAGGGCGGGGGAGGGACCGCCTGCGCGGCCACTGCAGCCATCAGGATCACCATGACATTCAAGGACTTCATTAGCCTCACCTTTCAGTGACGTTACCGTGTTCCTTACGTTATGTATATGCCCCTTGTCTTCTTTGCGGTTCCCCGCTATTCCACTTCATTGCCGGGGCATATGTGAAACCCGCAGAGTTCGAGGACCCTGATTAGCTCCTCGGGGTCCCTGCCCCAGAGTCCCAGTTTTCTGGATATGTGCTCGCTCCACGAGTAGCTGTCGAGATCGTACTTCTCCTCCATGTCCTTCGGCAGCTGGATCATGTAGTTCGCCCTCCGGTAGTAGTCCTGATCCAGATATCCTTCGTCCATCACATTCATCGCCCTGTCCACGGCGTCATCTCCCATTTCGGGATAGGAGTCCTCGAACAGATGGAATTCCATGGGGTACCTGGGTCTTACCGGAGGATCCTCCGCAGGATATCCCATGGTCAGGATCACCAGGGGAAGAACCCTGTCGGGAAGGTTGTATTCGCCGCGGATCCTGCCGGCCATGAAGGGGGCAGCACCTATGTAACAGCTTCCCATTCCCAGGCTCTCCGCCGCCGTGACCATGTTCTGGGCCATGTATGCAGCGTCCTGAACTGCGAAAAGCAGAGTGTACAGGTCGGACGCGGCCCTCTTCCAGCCCCTGCGCTCCATGACCTTCTCCATTCGGTGCACATCGGCGCAGATAACGAACTGGAGAGGGGCTCTGAATACGTTCCTGACCGAATCCCTGGAAAGCAGCACGCTTCCCATCTGCATGGCGAAGGGAGCCTGCTGTCCGGCCCTCACAACGGTATCCACCTCTTCGTCCGACGGCTGCTCGACCCTGTACTTCCTGATGGACTTCCTGCTCATCAGAGCGTCAGTTACCGGATTGCCGATCATCGATATCCTCCCGTTCCGGTGTCTTCGGTTCGTACAACGACAAAACTAATCCTCATGTCCTCCCTCGTCACCACAGCACGGAAGGGCTTGCCCCGGCGCTGCCACGGATTTACATTGAGCGGAACGTCCAGTCCCGGTCTTTTACAGGGATCAAGGAGGAGTCTTGATGACATCATCTGCCAGGGTTACAGCGCTGCTCCTGGTAATTCCGTTCTGTTACGGCTGCTCACAGGGGCCGGATGAGGAGGTCTCCTCCATTCCGGAACATGCTCTGGTGAGATTCGATTCCATCGGTGCGCAGATGGGGGATTCCAACTATGTCTTCGGGATGCCCAGAGCGCTGGAGATAACCTCAAGGGGCAATATAGTCGTCGGGGACATCGTGAGGATGAAGATGATGATGTACTCCCCGGAAGGCGTCTTCATCAGATCCGGCGGAAACCGTGGTGAAGGTCCGGGAGAGTATTCCGCTCCTACCGGGATATCCGCCACTCCCGACGGAGGGATCCTCGTGTCTGACGCCATGGGAGGCAAGCTGATCATCTACGATTCTCTTCTGGATTACGGCAGCGAACTGATGGGCTTCACTCCCTACCCGCCCGAGGACCCGGTCATGCTGGATGATGGAAGCATCATCGGCTCAAGGGCGGTATTCGACCGGGAGTCGGGCACTCTTACCAGGACCCTGGCCAGGTGGGCGTCAGGGGAAGTGGAGCCGTCGCTGATCTATCTCCGGAGGGAGGGGGAGTTCGATCAGACGTATCCCGGCAGGGTCTATCGGGAAACCTCCATCGTCTTCTGCACGCTGCCTGGAGGACGGGTCGCCGCCTCCCCGCTCAGCACCGAGGAGTACACCGTCACATGCTACGACCCTGACGGCGGGACTGAGTGGGTGCTGGAACCGGAATACCGGGTCCGGGACCGTCAGGAAGAGGACATCGAGATAGAGAGAGAGATGATGCGGGCTGCGATAAGAAGGAACGGCGGAGATCCCGACCTGGCGGACAGGATGCCGATCGAGGAGCGCGCCTGTGCAGTGACGGCACTCTACTTCGATGGTCAGCATATCTGGGCCAGACGGGGAGGCGAACTGGAACCGCTCTTCGATGTTCTTTCCACCGAAGGGGAGTACCTGTACTCATGTCGTGTTCCCTCCCTTCCGTACGGAAGCGGGGTGGCCTTCGCCATCTCGCCCTACAGCAGCACAGTGCTTGCATACCTGGCCAATCCCCAGGACTACTCCCGAATATGGATGCTGAGGGACCGGGACTTCGCAGCCGAGGGGGAGGTGTCCCCGGTCAGCCCGGGACTGACATCCTGCACTCTTTCGGTCCACGATGACCTGGAGCCTTTCCTGGTATCCCTCTACTGGGTCGGCCCGCCGGAGACCCCGGATGGTTTCCGCATGGCGCACACCGTTTCGATGTCGCCTATCGGGTCTGACAGTGTCACCACCTTCCAGGGTCTCGAGGCCTACTACCACGGCTCCTCGGACGTGAACGGGTACCTGGTGGCAGAGGACATGAACTTCGACGGATATGCAGACCTCAGACTGATGGAGTCACCCTCCGCAGGACCGAACACTTGCTGGTACTACTGGCTGTTCCACCCCGAGACGGGGACCTTCTTGAGGGCCGATATCTGGGAAGAGACCGGACTCGTCTCTCCCTCCTTCGATCCCGGGGAAGGTGTTATCACCAGTTTCCATCGTGACGGAGGGGGCTTCTACGGCACCGAATACTACAGAGTTGAAGATAACGTTCCGGTGCTGGTCAGGTCTGAGACGACGGAGTACATTTCACCCGATTCGGCAGTCACCACGGTAATGGAACTGATAGACGGCGAAATGAAAGTTATAGGAACGAGCACAGAGGCAATCGAACGATGAGCACAGGATCGGAAAAGAGCAGGATTTCCGGAGGGAGGACAGGATGCTGGACAGACTCAGGGAGAAGATATTGCAGTTCAGGGACCTGAGGGACTGGAAGCAGTTCCACGACCCCAAGAATCTCGCAGAGGCCATCGTCATCGAATCGGGAGAGCTCCTGGAGAATTTCCTGTGGAGAACGTGCGACGAGTGCAGAAAGCCCCCGGAAGAGATGTTCGGCGACATCGGAGAGGAGATCGCGGACATTGCCATTTTCCTGACAATACTCGCCCATGAGCTTAAGCTCGACATAGAGACCATAGTCAACAGGAAACTGGAGCTGAACGAGGAGAAGTACCCGGTGGAGACTTCCAGGGGAAAGGCCGGGAAACATCACTGACCGGTTTCGGGTCAGATCGATACGCTCCACTCCCCCTTTTATGATTATTGGAATATCTTAGAGGTCAATGCTCAAGGATTCACCAAGGAGAGATTCTGTTGGAAACCCCCTCTGAATCAGCAGAAGGCACGACGCAGGGCGCAGACAGGAACACGGACGCGCTGAAGAAGGAGAACGCCATCCTGAGGCGCAGGCTCCAGAGCCTGGAACTGGTCTTCCGCAACTCTGTGGATGTTCTTCTGATTGTGGATGCAAAGACCGGAAAGATAAAGAGGATCAGCGATGCCGCCGAGAACGTGCTGGGCTATCAGCGGGATATACTCATCGGCAGGAGGATAAGCGATCTGCTGCCTGACACTGACGCGAACAGCCCGGATCCACGGGGGATCGATGACGTGCCCGAGATACTGGACGGTGTCTTCCTCGATCGGAAGATCCTGTGTGCCGACGGGTCATTGAAGTCAATGGACATGACCACGAGCCTGGTGGAAAGCAATGGGTTCAGCTCTATCCTGATAACCTTCCGCGAGACCTCCGAGAGGAGGAGGTTCCAGCGGGAGATGATGAAGAAGAACAGGGCCCTGGACGCCTCCCTCAGTTCAATGATAATCACCGACTGCTCCTGGCGGATAGGCTATGCCAACGCGGAATCCCTGAACTACTGGAGGTACGGGAGAGCGGAGATACTGCGAATGGAGCTGGCGGACCTCATCTCCTTCATAGGTGATTTCGACAGCATTCAGGCGACAATAGAGGAGAAGGGCCAGTGGGAGGGGGAAGTCGAGTGCCAGCGGAGGGACAGCACGACCTTCACTGCATCCGCCACCGCCATCGCAGTCGAATCGGTGGATGAGGGTGAGTCTTGCTACGTCCTTTCCTTCCTTGACATAACCGACCGTGTGAGACTGGAGAAGAGACTGACGGAGCTTTCCCTTCATGACAGCCTTACAGGCCTCTACAACAGGAGAGGCTTCATGACGCTCGGACGACAGCTGCTGGATTCATCGAGGAGGAAACAGCCGGAGATAGGACTCCTGTACGTCGACCTCGACTATCTGAAGCTGATAAACGACGAGCTTGGGCACACGGCGGGTGACAGCGCCATAGAGACAACGGCCAGGCTTCTTCGGAGCTGTTTCCGTGAGTCGGACATCATCGCCCGCCTTGGAGGTGACGAGTTCGTGGTCCTGTTCCTCGACACAGCCGGGTTCACCGTGGAATCGATAAGGGAGAGGATAGACTCGCGCCTGGAGGAGTTCTTATCATCGAAGCCGCTGCCCTTCAGACTGTCCCTCAGCATAGGCTACTACGCAACGGTGCTTCACTACCAGACCCAGATCGGCAGCCTTCTCAGCAGTGCCGATTCGCTGATGTACGAGGAGAAGGCGCAGCGCAGGAGCAGGATATCGGAGAATGACATCCTTCTTCGCAGCAAAGCCGATACGGACAGGCACGATCCATCCTGAGCATTTCCCACCGGCTTCACCGGTTCCTCAAGGAGCATACGGATGCTTGACAGCAGCCCCTGATTGGACTAACATTCCATATTCGAATATTAGAATATTCTACTATCTCTGCTTCAAAGGAGTTGCCACCCATGTCCTCAGAACGCCGGGAAGGCTCTCTTTCGGAGAACTTCTCAGGGATACTAAAGGCTATGGCCCACCCTGTCAGACTGATGATCCTGAAGGAACTCCTCAAGAATCCCCGCTGCGTCAACGCTATCCACGAGATACTATATGTGAGGCAGCCGAATATTTCGCAGCACCTGACCATACTCAAGAACTCGGGTCTGGTCCTTGCGGACCGTGATGGGGCTTACAGATGCTATTACCTGCGCTGGCCGGGCTTCGTGAAGGCGGTTCTCGATGCACTGGAAAACAGCTGGCCTGAAGCCGACATCGATGTAGTGAAAAGCAGTTTCAGGATCGCTCTGAACAAGCGCCTGGAAGCAAAAAGGAAACCACAGAAAGGAGTCCATGATGGGTAAAGTAGCCATCGTGTGCAATGGAAGCGAGAACTCGAACGTTTATCCCACCTTCATAATAGGGTCGGCCGCGGCAGCATCCGGCGATGATGTGATAATCTTCTTCACACCCGGAGCGGTCCCCGCCCTGAAACCCGGTCACCTCGAGGGCATCAACGGCAAGGGCATGCCTCCGATGAAGGAGCTTGTAAACGGCGTCAAGGCTCTTGGTGGGAGGATGATCCTCTGCGAGCTGGCCCTGGAGGCCAAGGACGTAACCCCGGGTGACCTTAGGGATGACCTTGAGATCGGCGGGGCTACCAGCTTCATGGCGGACATCAGGGACGCGAACGTTACATTTTCATTCTAACCGGAGAGGACAGAAAAGTGGCTACACATACACTGGACGCACTCGGGCTGAAATGCCCGCAGCCGATACTCAAGATAGCCGTCAAGGCCAAGGAGCTTCAGGAGGGAGACATGCTTGAGATCCTGGCGGACTGCCCCTCCTTCCCCGATGACATAAAGGCCTGGTGCGAGAGGACCGGAAGAACCCTTCTCTTTTGCGCGGATGAAGGCGGAGGCAAGCACAAGGCACAGATACAGTTCTGACGGGCATAGCTTACATGGATGAATTCGAACCCCGTATAATCGGCTTCCTCTGCAACTGGTGTTCTTACGCCGGCGCCGACCTCGCCGGTACCAGCAGGCTGGAAATGCCGTCCAATCTGGTTCCAATAAAGGTGATGTGTTCCAGCAGGGTCGATCCCGAGATGGTGGCCGATGCTTTCCTGAGGGGCGCCGACGGCGTCCTTATCGCGGGATGCCACCCCGGTGACTGCCATTACGACAAGGGGAACTACTACGCCAGACGCAGGTTCGCCGTGCTGAAGAAAGTGGTGGAGAGTCTCGGGCTGGAGGCGGACAGGCTTCGCCTTTCATGGATATCAGCCTCAGAAGGAGCCAGGTTCAGGAAGGTGGTCGAGGAGTTCACCGAAAAGGTTCGAAAGCTGGGGCCGAATCCCGCCGGGAAGGAAACACTTCTCTAGTGGCCGGAGATATCCTCGTGATAGGAGCCGGGGTGGCCGGTATGAAGGCTTCCCTCATGCTGGCTTCAGCCGGGAGAAAAGTGTTCCTCGTGGAGAAATCCTCGATGATAGGCGGTCGGGTCATACGATGCGAGGATATTTTTCCGGCCATGGAGTGCGCCACATGCATGGTCTCACCGATGCAGCAGGAAGTTCTCAGGACCGGACTGATCCAGGTGATAGCGAATGGACATGTGGTCTCGGTCGACGGCCCCCGGGGCGATTTCAGTGTAAGGCTGGCGCAGAGAGCGTCATCGGTGGACCCCCAGGCGTGCATCGGGTGCGCCGAGTGCTGGGGAGCATGCCCTGTAGAGGCCGACAATGAGTTCGAAGAGGGCCTCTCGAGGAGAAAAGCCATCTCCGTTCCCTGCGCCGGGGCACTGCCGAACGTACCATGGATAGACAGGGGAGTATGTCTCAGGTGGACGGGAGAGCGGGACTGCAGCCTCTGCTCGGAGGCATGCGTCTTTGCAGCCATCGACTACGGAGACTCGGACAGGGAGATCCTGATCAAAGTGTCTGAGATCGTGCTTGCAACTGGTTATGATACAGGATCGAGTGCCCTCGAGACCGGCGGCAGCGCAGCCGTGTTCTCAGCTCCCGAATTCGAGCGGTACTACGCCTCGAACGGACCAACTTCCGGCGAACTCGTCAGAAAGGACGGCGCACGGCCAGGTTCCGCCGCCATCCTGGTCCACGCGGGGGGGATCGGGTCTCATTCTCCGATAAACACGATGTATTGCCTGAAATTCCTCCACTACCTCCATGAGAAGCTCCCGGAGATCCGGCCCCTGGTCCTGCTGGACGATTCATACTGTCCGGACATTGTAAGCGACGTCCACCACTTTCTGTGGGAGGGCACCGGGGCTGAGATCATCCTCCACTCGGGTCCCGTTCGCTGGGAGGGAAGTGAAGGCTGTGCAAGGCTGTTCTGGAAGAATGCCGAAGGAGACCGGGAGAGGGATATCGACCTGCTGATCCTCGGTACACCGATGCTCCCCTCGGAAGGAACAAGGGAGATGATCCGGCTGCTTGGGATGGAATCGGATGTAAAGGGCTTCGCCCTTAATCCGGACCCTCTGCTGTCATCGGTGGGTACTTCCATATCGGGTATCTTCACAGCAGGTTGCGCAGGCGGTCCGATGAGCATAGCCGCCTCCGTGACGAGCGCCTCGGCCGCTGTGGGCAGGATCCTTTCATACAATACAGGGACAGCGGGCTGATGCCTGTCAGGACCGGCGTGTTCATCTGCAGCTGCGGCCCCAATGTGGGCGGCAGGATGGATATAGAGAGGATAGCGGCGGAAGCGGCCGGAATGACCGGCGTGGTCCTGGCGGAGACCTTCGGGCTGTTATGCTCCCCGAAGGGGAAGCAGTATCTGGCGGAGAAGATAAGGGAGAACAGGCTTGACAGGGTGGTGATAGCCGCCTGTTCCCCGAGGGAGCATGAGGCTACTTTCATGCAGGTCTGCGAATCGGCCGGACTCAACCCGTTCATGATGGAGATGGCCAATATCCGTGAACAGGTGGCCTGGGTCACCTCCGACCCGCAGGCAGCCACGCGGAAGGCTCTGAGGGTGGTCACGGCTGCGGTGGACAGGATCGACCGTCACATACCCCTGCAGAAGACCAGCATCGTGTGCAACCCTGAAGTGATGGTAGTCGGAGGCGGGATAGCAGGAATGACGGCTTCCCTGCTGCTGGCTGACGCGGACAGGAGGGTCACCCTCCTGGAACGAAGCGTGGAGCTTGGCGGTCTGACAGACGCTGAGACTGCCGGAAAAGCCCGTGAACTGGCCGTCCTTGTCTCCCGGCGAGATGAGATAACGGTCCTCACTGGCAGCGAACCGCGGGAAATAGTCGGTTTCTTCGGCAATTTCATCGTCAGCGTCGACGATGACCAGGATGTCATCAGGGTTGGGTCCATCGTGCTGGCCACCGGATGCAGATGGAACGGACCCGGAACAGCCGAGCCGGCAGAGGGATTTGCCGATATCGCCCGAATGCTTCGCGTGCCTTTGGATGAGACGGGCTTCCCAGGAAGGGAACACGATTCCCTTGCGCCGGTCTCCACCCCCATCGACGGCATCCATCTGGCGGGCTGCGCAGGCGGTCCATGCAGCCTGGAAGAGGCTGTCAGAAGCGCTGAGGCCGCGGCCGGAACCATACTCTCCACACTGGTCCCTGGCCGGGAAGTCGAGACGGAGCCAAGGACCTCGGTAATATCGGAGACCCTGTGCAGGGGGTGCCGGACATGCATGGACGTCTGCGGTTTCGGAGCCATATCATTCGACTCCGAGAGGAATGTCTGCACCGTGAACGGCGTACTGTGCAAGGGATGCGGCAACTGCGCCGCGGCATGCCCTTCCGGTGCTGTGAGATCGATGCACTTCACGCCTGATCAGTTAAGGTACCAGATGACGGGAGCCCTGAGATGAAGGGTATCCCTCTGGAAACCTGTGATTCCCTGCGTCATGCTCTGGGATGGATCATGAGGAAAGCCCTTCAGGATGGAGTGGTGGATCATGTGCTCGTACCCTCAAGGGGTCCGGAGGACTCCTTTCCCTGGATACTGGCCGCAAGACCTGAACCGCTGAGCGATGCCGAACCGATACCGCCTGTGATGTCGGTCCAGGGAGCAAGGGCACTGTCATCGGTGACGGGATCAACGTCCGAGGGCGCGATGCTGGCCGTCATGCGCCCCTGTGAGGCAAGGGCTTCCATCGAGGTTGCGAAGCTCCGGCAGTCGGACCTGAGCAGCGTGGTTGTCCTGACCATGGACTGCCCGGGAGCCGTTCCCCTTGCCCGGTACCGGGATGGCGACATCATGGAGCCCGACCCGGAGGATCCGGAGTCTCTTCGTCCGCTGTGCAGGCAGTGTACCGGCTTCACAGCCGCCGGCGACCTCTGTCTGGTCCGTTCAGGGGAGAACGTTCTGGCGGTCCCGCTGACTGAAGGGGGCCGTCGATTCGCAGCTGCCCTGGGACTGGATGGGGAGGGCGACCTCGATGAGTGGCTGGAATGGAAGGAAGGGCTGGGGAAGCAGCGCGAGAGGACGGGGGAGGAAGCCAGGCAGAGCCTGAAAGAGGATACCCGGGGCCTGTCGGGTCTGGCCGCCGTTTACAGCGGATGCGTCGGTTGCCGCAGCTGTCGGACCGTCTGCCCGGTGTGCTACTGCAGACTCTGTTTCATTGACATGAAAGACAGGAGAAGTCCGGCCGCCGCCCATCTTGACCGTTCGGTCTCCGCCGGGGCCGCCAGGCTGGTTTCCGATACACTGCTCTTCCACATAGGACGCATGGCCCATATGAGCCTCTCCTGCGTGGCCTGCGGAATGTGCGAGGATGCCTGCCCGGCGGATATACCCGTTGGAAGGCTCGTAAGCATGGTCGGCAGGGAGACGGCGGCACTGTTCGATTACACGGCGGGTGAGGACCCTGACGAACCACTTCCGCTTAGCACTTTCCTGACGGAGGAACTCCATGATTTCGAAGACTGATCCCTTCCGCCGGAGGTGCTGCATTGACTGAGAGCCGTTACATCGTCAGCCCTGAGGAGTACGGTGACGGTACAAGGAGAGTCCTGAGGCAGCTCCTGGCGTCCGGCGCCATGGGGTCCGTGTTCGCGATGCGTCGCACCGGGGAGGAAGGCAGCTTCTGCTACTCGCTCGTATCCGATCCATCCATGGTGGATGACATCGTTCCCTTCTATCCGGTCATGCCTGTCCAGGCCGCCAGGGCTCTTACACAGCTCACCATCACCAGGCCTCTCGACAGACCTGTGGCCGCCCTTCTCCGCCCGTGCGAGGTCAGGGCTTTCGTGGAGAACGTCAAGCAGTCGCAGGGGAGTATGGAGAACCTGTTCATAATAAGCTGCACCTGTCCTGGTGTTGTGCCGACGGCGGACATCAGGGACATGAAGGACGAGATCGCAATCAGGGAACGTGAGTTCGTTATCAGGGACGCCTGCTCCGCCTGCATCGAGTTCGTGCCGGGACCTCAGACGGATATGGTACTGCTGATGGCCTGCGACGACCCGCCGGAGGGCACCAGACTCCTCCTGCAGTCGAGAAGGGCTTTGGAGACCGCTGCCGGACTCGATGGATTCGAAATGGAGACGGACCGTCCGCTCGGGGAGCTGACAGCCGTTACGGCCCGTCAGAGGGCGAGCAGTCGCAACAGACTGTTGAAGAATGCTCCCGTGGCCGGACGGGGCCTTGAGGATCTTGTGTCGATGTTCTCCATGTGCATAGGATGCCGCGCCTGCAGGCAGGCCTGTCCTCTATGCAACTGCATCCTGTGCGATTACGAGACCGCCAGGACCATTCACACGCCTGAACTCGTCAGGGAGGAATCGAATCGAAGGGGAGCAGTGAGAGTTCCCTCGGGCTCCATTCAGTTCCAGCTGGGGAGGCTGAACCATATCGCCCCCTACTGCACGGGGTGCGGCCAGTGCAGCGATGTGTGCCCCGTTCACATACCCGTTGCGGAGATCTTCATAAGGGCTGCCGAACTTGTCCAGACATCCCTGGGGTACTCCCCGGGGAAAGACATTGATGATGCCCCGGCGCTTTCCACCTATGTCGAAGGCGAACTGCAGGATATCACTGACTGACCGATACCGGAGGAGCTACCTGCCGCCGCCCCCCCGCGGGTCCGACACCACTTCCTCTTCTCCCGCCCCGTAGATGTAATCGTAAGGAGTGGTGAAGAAGTCGTCCAGCAGAACCTCGGGCTCTCCGATCGCCCTCAGGGAATCGCCCCACTCTTCGAAGGTAGTCCCCCCAGCTGAGGCGTCCACCACTCGTAGCAGGCGGACCATTTCTTCCTCATGCATCAGCCAGGTTTCCACATCCTCTATTTCAAGTACCACCGCCTGGTCCACATGCAGGGCGAGGAAGTAGTTGAGAAGGGGATCGAAGGACCAGAAAGCTTCGGTCCCGCCGTTTCGCAGGTCTACGACGGCGAGAGTGCGTTCGTCCCCGATCTGGAATCCCATCATAGTTCCGGTCCTGGTGATGTTGCCGTATACGATGTCAGGAGGAAGCTCGAAGTCGTCGGCCACGACCCCTACAAGCAGAGCGAGTATGAGAAACAGGCTCAAATCCCACCTTCCTTTTGAAATCCGCATTCCCGTCAAAGGATCATTTCAGACAGCTCTTCCGCTTCTCTGAAGTGATACTCAGGCAGATGAATATTGTTCCCTCCCATCCCCGGCGCAATCCCGCTTCCGGGAAATCGAAGCCGGGCTCCGCTTTCTCCCAGGGGGGTCAGACGATTTCGAACTTCCCGTGCAGCGTGGCGTCCCCGGCATAGACCAGCTGCACAGAACCGTCACTGAGCTGGAGCCTGAGAGCCCCGCTTTCGGTTATGCCCATGGATCTCCCGGTTATTATCCTGCTGGCGGTCCTGACGTCTATCCTTCTTCCAAGGAGGAGGGATCCGGCTTCCCACTCCTTCAGGAAGCATTTCAGGCTGCCTTCGGCCAGCCATTGATCGTAAACGGCCTCGAAATCCTCCAGAAGCTTTGCCGCAAGACGGGACCTTGATTGACTGCATCCTGTCTCCATGAGAAGAGATGTGGCCGTTTCAGGCATATCACTGTTCAGAGGGTCCATGTTCACGTTGATACCAGTTCCCACCACGACATGCTCCACCCTGTCCATCTCAGCCTTCATCTCGCACAGGGTACCGCTGATCTTCCTGCCTCCGCAGAATACGTCGTTCGGCCACTTCACTCCGCAGTCCAGCCCCGGACAGAGACGCCCCAGCGCCCTCATGGATGCTATCACTGAGATAACGGGGATCTGGGAAGCTTCGGCCGGTGATACCGGGGGTCTGAGGATCATGGACAGATAGAGATTGGTCCCGGGTGGCGAATGCCATTCGCGGCCCTTTCTTCCCCTGCCCGCTGTCTGACTGTCGGCGGTTACCACCGTGCCGTGCAGGGCACCCTGGGCTGCCAGCATCATGGCAAGGATGTTGGTGGAATCAACTGATTTCATGTAGATTATATCCCTGCCCAGCCAGCGGGCGGTGCTGTGACGACCTATTTCATCGGCAGTGGGAAGATCGATGCTTTCCAGGAGCCTGTATCCCCTGTTCGACACCGCGTCTATGGAATAACCGGTTTCCCGGAGACTGTTCACGTTCTTCCAGACGGCGGTCCGGGATATCCCGAGTTCGGATGAGATATCCTGTCCCGAGACATACCGTCCGCTGTCGCGGAGGATACGAAGTATCCTGCTGGCGCTTTCACCCATGGACTGATCCCCAACACTTTTTTACGGAAATGATGATTCCTGTCCCGCAATGGACTTCAAGCGTGATTATTCGTAACCGGCCGCATATTGTCAACTATTTATCGAATACCAGTTCACGTTATTGAGCGGACGAGCACTTCCGAAACCAGTATCCGGATGCTCATGCAGCTTCCCGCATCCCGCGGACGGGGTGTCACCCATCCCCCTGTCAGGGTCTCGGGACCATGAGCTGGTCCACGTTGAACATCCCGCTCTCGATATCTATACCGGTCACCTCATCGCCCAGGGATACATGGACAGGTACGGGTTCCAGAGTCCCGTCATCCGCAGGAGCGCAGAATACTGCGCCCACCAGAACACGGCTGAACTCCGGATCCGTCCAGGCGAATACCACATAGGTCCCCGGTTCGCAGACGGTTATGGTGTACTCGATGTTCGCCCCGGTATCGAACGACCCTCCGGAATAGACGGCGAAGGTGCTCCTGGAATCAATGTTCTTTGCGTATACATACATGGGCGGGAACCAGTCCGACGGGTAACCCGCTATCCTGCCGGATATCGTAGCGACGGTGTGCTCTGCGGGTCCTTCCGATGCCATCAGGGCACCCGAGTTCAAAAGCATCAGTAACGCACCCAGAGACACCAGGACCCTGTTTCCGGTCATACGACACCTCCCGTGATCATCGGTCATAGTGAATGCAGCAGGGAGACACACAAGACAGGAGTGACTCCGGTGTCACCCGGTCCCTTCTCCGGATCGCCGCCCACCAGTATACCCGTCTCGAGGACGAGCCTCCAGCGATTCTCGTTCAGGGTCATTTCAACACCGCACCAGCCGCGCCCGGCGGTCCCGTCATCATGACATGAAGTATGAACACAGTCAGAAGAGGAGCTCCGTTACTCATCGACCCCTCCCTTTGTCCTGGTTGTTCCTGCAGGATTCCCACTCCCGTGCAGCAGCTTGGAATCCAGTCCTATGTATGGTTTGATATCAAGCAGCGGTGAACCGTCAAGGGCGCTGAGCCCGGAGGTGTATACCCTTGCGCCGTCCACTCTGATGATCCGAGCCACGTCCAGACCGATGGGATTCGGCCGGTTGGGTGACCGGCTGGCGAAGAGGCCCACGGACTTCCCGTTCATATGGGGGGGATGGGCGATGTTCGAACCGTCGTAACCCCTGATCCTGTCCATGTGGAACAGGACGATTATGTATTCGAAACCCTCCAGGTCCAGGAGGGCGGTCTCAAGACCCGGGAGCACTTCCAGATAGAACTGCCCTGTAACATCATCCTCCCTTCCCTGTGATGGAGCCCTCTCCCTGTAGGGCGATCGGATGATCCCAATTGGATGGTATTCTATACTGTCCATTTTCCTCCATGATGTCTGAGCGATAATACCATCCCGGGACCCGGTTTCAAAGCTCGGGTACCCCGCGAATATGGTCCCAAGGTACTTGCCTCGGCTCACATCGAACTGTTATATGATACCCGAGTGTGAAAATCGTCCCATTAAACAGGGGTATCCAGCATGGAAGAATCCGACAGGCCAAAGGAAGAACTCCTGAAAGAACCGGCAGCCCTCAAGGGTCTGATCTCCGAACGGGGCGAACAGGGATGTGCCTGCCCCGTCGAGGGTCTGAACACCGAAGAGTGCGTGGATTTCCTCTCAAGCATAATATCCGCGATCACCGAACCGATCCTGATTCTTGATTCGGGCCTGAAATGCGTTTTCTCCAACAGGAGCTTCACTGAGATGTTCGGAATAGAGCCGGACACGGTGAAGGGGGAATCTGTCTACTCTATCGGCGACGGCCTTCTGAACATCAGGGGTCTCAAGGACCTGCTGGACGAACTCCTTTCGATCCACAGGGATTTCGACGGGTACGAGGCCAATCTGAACCTTCTGAACGTCGGCGAGAGGATAATGTCCCTCAACGCCACGGATGTCCACCAGAAGACTGATTCTGGCAGACTCCTCCTGCTGAGTTTCATTGACATGACCGAGCAGAAGAAGGCGGAGAAGAAGCAGAGGGAGGACGAGGAGAGGTACAGGTCGCTCTTCGAGAACTCAAGGGACGCCATAATGACCCTGGAGCCGCCGGACTGGCTCTTCACCGCAGGAAACCCGTCCACCATCAGGATGTTCCAGTGCAGGAGCGAAGCCGATTTCACTTCCCACCAGCCATGGAAGCTATCGCCGGAATACCAGCCCGACGGCCAGATCTCGGCCATCAAGGCGAAGGACATGATAGACAGGGCGATGGAGAACGGCTCCAATTTCTTTGAGTGGACCCACAGGAGGGTCACAGGGGAGGAGTTCCCGGCCACTGTACTGCTCAGTCGCATAGAAATAAGGGGAAAGCAGCTGCTTCAGGCAACGGTCAGGGACATTACCGGCCGCAAGCAGGTGGAGGAGGAACTGGCGAACCACAGGTTCCACCTCGAGGAGCTGGTCAAGGAGCGGACGGCTGAGCTGGAGGAGAGCGAGAGAAAATACAGGATACTGGTCGAGCAGAGCCATGACGGCATCTATATCTACGGCGGCAACCGTTTCCTGTTCGTGAACGACAGGGTATGCGACATAACACGGTACAGCAGGGAAGAACTCCTGGAGATGGAATTCGATGGACTCCTCCATCCGGATGACCGTGAAAGGATCAACCGTGACGGGACAGCCGGAGATGGTCTCTTCGAGGTTCCCAACGTCTTCCAGTTAAGGCTGTTGAGGAAGGATGGAGATGTGCGGAATGTCGAGTTCTCCGTCCGGGAAATATCCTACGGGGGGGAAGAGGCGGTACTTGGAGTAGCGAGGGACATTACGGACATCAAGAAACTCGAGGAGGAGCAGAAGAGGATAGAGAAGCTGGAATCCGTGGGCCTCCTGGCCGGCGGGATCGCTCACGATTTCAACAATTTCCTCACTGCCATCATGGGCAACATCTCACTTGCCCGGACCATGGTCGAGCCCGGCAGCGACCTCTACGAGATACTGACCAGTTCCGAACACGCTACAAGCAAGGCATCCAACCTCACCAGACAGCTCCTCACGTTCTCAAGGGGAGGGAACCCGATCAAGAAGAGCGTATCAGTTGACAGCCTGCTGAGGGAGGCTGCAGCATTCGTCCTCAGCGGCTCTAACGTCACGGCGGACTTCGACTTCCCGCCGGACCTGCCTAAAGTGACAGCCGACAGTGACCAGATGGTGCAGGTCTTCAGCAACATCATAATCAATTCCTGCCAGGCCATGCCGGAAGGGGGAAGGGTTCACATCAGCGCTGAATCCTACACGGTGGGCGACGGGAAACCTTCCGGCGCTCCCCAGGGTCAGTACGTCAGGTCGATCATCAAGGATGACGGTTACGGAATACAGGAGGAGCATCTCAGCAGGCTCTTCGATCCTTTCTTCACCACGAAGCAGAACGGAACCGGTCTCGGTCTGGCCACGGCGTATTCGATAATCAGGAAGCACGGCGGCCACATAAGCGTCGACACCGAAGTGGGAAAGGGAACGGCGTTCATCATCTGCCTCCCTGTCAGTTCCGAGGTGCCCCGGGAGAAGCCCGTGGAGCTTGAGCACGGGCGGCATCAGGGTGGCAGGATCCTCATCATGGACGATCAGGAGATGATAAGAGAAACCGCGGGGTCCATCCTGAGGGAACTGGGGTACGAGGTCGAAAGTGCGGCAAACGGTAAGGAAGCCATAGAGAAGTACAGGCTCGGCATTGAATCTCTGCGCCCCTACGACGCCGTTATCCTTGACCTAACAATCCCTGACGGGATGGGGGGCACTGAGACCATGCAGGAACTCCTGAAGCTGGACCCGCATGTCAAGGCAGTGGTATCCAGCGGATACTCCAATGCAGTCATAATGGATGAATACGCCAGATACGGATTCTCCGGTGTCATGACCAAGCCCTATTCAATCAACCAGTTATCGGATCTCCTGAGCAGCATTCTCAGCGGATGATGATCCCCCCGGACCTCGAACCCTGTAACTCTCTCAGACGGAGACGCTATGAAAAAGGCAGCAACGATCGTACTGTTCCTCTCCTGGACCCTTCTCCCCGGATTGAGAGCCGACTACTGGCACGGCGACTTCACCGATGACAGGACCTTCGTTTTTTCCGGGAATTCCCCTATCTACTCGTCGCCGGATACAGGCTCGGAAATAGTGGTGGAGACTCCTGCCGGAACGGAAGTCCATATTTCTGGTTCGGCGGGTGAGGCCCTGCTGGACGGCGGTTTCATGACCTACTGGTACCAGGTCAGGGCGGTGCTTTCCGGTATCGAATACTCGGGATACATGCCGGGCTCATCACTGGCCATGACAGCCATGCAGCTGGGCGCCGATACTCTGTTCATGTTCAGCGTGACAGGATCCGACCCGGATTACGGTTTCCGTTCATCCGCCAGGATCCTTTCGGCGGGAATGGTATTGGATGAAGTGGAATTCAGACCGGTGGACGGTGGTTTCGGGCAGGTGCCTTACAGCTATTCCGTAAGGAGCCTTCCCCTTGACCCGGAGGGGCTCCAGGATATCAGGGACCTTGTTGAGCTTTCCTTCATCTACGAGGCCTGCGGCTTCCTCAATCGCGACATCCTGTTCGCATGGACTGGAGAGAGGCTGATCATGGGGCCCGAGGCGGATTCCCAGTTCGAGGCCTCCGAATACCGTTACATCGAGGATTTCATCATGCCGTCCGACAGCGGGGGCTCCCCCGGAACGGTCATGGTCCGGACCACCATATCGGAGTGGGACGAGGAGATAGACGATTACGTCGTGAAGGATAGCTACTCCACTGACCATGGCTGGACCGGGGCCGAGTTCGAGTCGGAAGGAGAACCCTACTAGCCCTCTTCCCTCCAGCCGGACGGGATCCTGCAGGCCAGACCTCTTTCCAGGAGCATCTCCCTGAACTCTTCAAAATCCTCCACGACTCCGGGTTTGATGTCCATCTCCTCGACTATGGAAAGAGCCTTTGCGTAGTCCTCAGCCGCGCGGTCCGGTTCTTCAAGCTGCAGGTGCGTCATCCCCCTGATGCTGAAAGCGTGGCAGTTGGTGAAGTGATCCTTGGCCTGCGAGGCCGTTTCAAGCGCTCTGGCGCAGTATTCGAAGGCTTTGTCCGGCTCTTCCATGAGTCTGTAGATATTGCCCAGATTAGTCTGGGCTATCGCCAGCGATCTCAGACTCCCCGCCTGCCGGGCCATCTCCAGGGCCGAGAGCCTGTACTGGAGCGAGCGGTCGTAATCCCCCAGCATCCTTGTCAGCACACCGAGATTGTTCAGTATCATGGTCTGAAGTGTCTTGTTCCCTATGTCAAGCTGGTATTCGTAAGCCTCCTCGAACAATCCCCGGGCTTCTTCCAGCTCCCCGCTGATGGCCCTGTTTATGGCAAGCCCGTTCAGCGAATAGGCCAGGGATGTCCTCCGTCCCAGTTTCCTGAAGATATCTATGGACCTGTTGTACTCCTCAGCCGCTTCCTCCCTTCGACCGAGCTTCATCAGGAGGTTCGCCATGTTGGCCTTGGCAGAACCGAGGGGCCGCATCATACCCCGTTCAGTGAAGATCAGCTGGGCCTTTTCGAAATGCTCAAGGGCGGGGCCGATCATGCCCAGGTCGGAGTAATGGTTCGCCATCGAACTGAGTATGTTCCCCCTGAGCCCCTCATCGCCCGCCTCCTCCGCTTTCTGCAGTGCCAGTTCGAAAAGGCCCCCGACCCGGTCCACCTCGCCCACCTCAGGGAGGAGGATACACCTGAACCTTATGGCTGCGGCCTCCAGATCGGATCTGCCCCTCAGACCGGATTCCTCGTAGAGCTTCTCAACAAGCGCCAGGGCACTGGATACATCCCCTGTTCTGGCAAGAACGTCATGCCTTGCTTCAAGGGCCATGGCCCGGGCCGGCCATTCCTCATCGTCAGCATCTTCACCTGCAAGACCGAGGATCGTGTCCGTTATTCCGAGAACCTCTCCGTTCTGCTCATTGTCCTGGGCGCTGACCAGTGCTTTGAGCGACCATTGCAGGACCTTATCCCTCTCGCCCGAGTTCTTCCAGTGGCCGAATATCATGGGAGCCAGAACAGCCGACTCGTCCGGGAACAGCTTCTCGTACGCCCTGGCCGTGAGGCTGTGGACTATCCTTCTGTTGTGCCTCAGTACGGTGCCGTAGACGGATGACTGCACAAGATCGTGCCTGAATGACAGGCTTCCCCTGTCTCCTCTCACGAGGAATCCCTTCCTGACCAGGGCTTCGATTGTCTCCTCCCTGTCGATGCCGGGTTCGAGCATCGACATGACCTGATGAAGGACCGGGGCCCGGAAGCTCGTCCCGATGACCGACGCGAGCTGAAGGACCTTCCTCTCAGCGCCGGTCAGCATGTCCACCCTGGACTGTATAATTGCCCGGACGGAGGTGGGCACCACCATGCGGTCCCGCTCCATCGTCAGGCGCCATGTCCCGTCATCCCCGGCTTCTATCCCCCCGATCTCCAGCAGGCTCAATACCAGCTCCTCAGCGTAGAAGGGGTTGCCCCTGGCTCCATTGCTCAGAAGCTCGAGCAGACCGGGGGAGAAGCCGGCTTCTTCGGCCCCGCGGGCCAGAAGATGGCCTGAGATGGCGATTATCTCACGGCTCTCCAGGGGATTCAGATCCAGTATCTCCCAGTCCTCGGCAGGGATATCACCGAAGCTCTCATTCGGTCGTTCCGTGACGGCTATCAAAGTGCTGGAGGGCCCGGCACCGCTTTCCACAAAAAGCTTCAGCACCTTCCAGGAGGGTTCATCCATCCAGTGAACGTCCTCCAGCGCCAGCAGCAGATCACCGCATGCGCCGATGGCATCAAGGATCAGCCGTATGGCCACAACGATGCTCCGGCTGTCCTCGTCGGAGCCTTCGGAGGTTCCTCTCCGAGTCAGGGACAGGAGTCCCTTCATCCTTGATGCTTCCTCCCTCACCTTTGCAGCCAGTTTCCCGTCGGGACATTCACCGGCAAGGCCCTCTATCTTCTCCATTATCTCTCCGGGAAGTTCGTCTGTTATTCCGAAGTAGGCCCGGAGCAAATCTATCCATATCCAGAAAGGCGTCCGGGAATAGTGCTCCGCATGGCCGTGAAGAACCCTGAAGCCCCGGGCCTGTTCCATAAGATGGTGCAGGAGCCTGGATTTTCCGATCCCGGCATCTCCCCTTATCCTCAGCATTACAGTGTTGCCAGGCTCTTTCCCGGTCTCGTCGAGAAGCCTTGAAAGAACCTCCCTTTCCATCAGCCTGTCCACCAGAGGTGAGCAGATCAGCCTGGCCGCCCTGTCCCATCTCTCAAGTCTAAGGCTTCCGGGACCAAGGGGAGCGTAAAGGGGAACGGGAACGCTGATCCCCCTGACATCGAAGGAGCCAAGGCGGGAGAAGCTGAAGAGGTTCCCGCATTCCTTCCATACGCTGTCGGAGACCGATATCCTCCCGGGTTCCGTCATCTCCTCGATACGCGACGCAAGGTTCACGGTGGCTCCGGTGGCCGTCACGTGGCCGGTGGGGTCAGGAGCCACGGTCACAGGTCCGAAGTGTATGCCGATCCTGGCCGTTACCGCAGGTTCTGACCGGACTATCGGTCCTGACCGCAGTATAGGTCCGACTTCATCAAGTACATCAATCATTCTCATGGCGCAGCCCACTGCCCTTGCGCTGTCGTTCTCGGCGGCCGACCTCGCCCCGAAAAGCGCCATCAGCCTGTCTCCCTCGAACTTGTCCACATAGCCTCCGTATGATTCCACCACGGAGGAGAGGAATCCCATTATCATGCTGACTATGCCGTGGAGCACCTCATGGTCTACGGACTCCCCCAGGTCGGTGAACCCCGTCAGGTCCAGGAAGAGGACCGCCACCGAACGTCTTTCCCCCTCGATCATCCTGTTCGTCCTGCCTGCCAGCAGTTTCTCGATACCCGCATATCTCGACAGGCTCTCCTCCAGAGCCTCTGCTATTCCGTGCGGGAAGAAATCAGGATCTGGAGAAGACAATTTCGCCCCTCTCGTTCAGTGAACAGATCTGAAGAATGAGCAGTGTCCGCCGGAGTCCTTCAGCCGCCGGTGACCTTGCCGAAACCGCCGGGAAAGATACCCCGGCTGCATGGTCATCTTATAATACAACCCGTTCGGGGAATGAAGAAGGGAGATCAATGGGAGCGGGTGAGCTGGCGGCACTGGGAACCGCCCTCTGCTGGACGGTTACGGTAATGTCCTTCGAGGCAGCGGGCAGGAGGGTCGGTTCGATTCCCGTCAACATGATCAGGCTCATCCTCGGCCTGGCGTTCCTCTCCGCTTACTGCGGCATCGTCCGGGGAATGCCGCTGCCTCTTGATGCCACGGGTTTCCAGTGGCTTTGGCTCGGCCTGTCCGGGGCGGTGGGCTTTGTACTGGGCGACCTTTGCCTTTTCAGAGCCTTCGTTCTCATCGGCAGCAGGATCTCCATGGTGATCTACGCCCTGGTCCCTCCGGTTACGGCCTTCGCCGGATGGGTTTTCCTGCGCGAGAATCTCTCCATCAAGCACTGGATGGGGATACTCATCACGGTCACAGGGATATGCATGGTCATACTGATCAGGGAATCAAGGAAGGTGAAACTGGCGCATCCCCTGAGCGGTGTCCTGCTTGCCCTGGGAGGGACACTGGGTCAGGCGGCGGGTCTTGTGCTCAGCAAGTACGGTATGGGAGAATACAGCGCCTTCGCAGCCAACCAGATCAGGATAATCGCGGCACTGGCGATATTCATTGTCATCCTCCCCTTCACGGGTCTTGCGGGAAGGATAGCCAGGGCTCTCCGAAACAGGGAGGCGGTGGGATTCATCGGCATGGGCTCCTTCTTCGGCCCCTTCCTGGGCGTTTCACTGTCGCTTGTCGCGGTAAGGCTGATCAATGTTGGCATTGCGTCCACCATAATGGCCATGGTGCCGGTCTTCATAATCGTACCGGAGGTGGCCCTGACGGGTAAAAGGGTCAGACCGCTGGAAGTGGCGGGAGCCCTGGTGGCCGTGGCGGGTGTGGCGCTGGTCAGTCTATAGGACCTCTCTTGATTATACTAGACGGAAGAACGGAATCGGTATTCCAGACATTCAATCCGGAGGTTTTACAATGAGGTTTTCCAGTGCCCTGGCCGCGTGTCCGCTCTTCGCCTGCATGGCTCTCCAGGCAGGCATCCCGTTTGATGCCGCCGACTCAATCAGCTCAAGGCTGGCTACAGGGGGAGGGGAGGAAGTGATCAGTTATATCACTGAATTCCAGCCCCTTGAGAGACTGGAGCTCTACCGGCTGGCAAGGGAGATAATGGTCTTCCGGGGTTGGGAAGGACAGAACCTGGACGACATCGCAGCCGTTTCAGAGGAGGGTATCCAGGAGGCGATGGACCAGGCGAACAGCGCCGCGGACCAGCTATCCAGAGAGACTCTCCTGGACATGGCGAACGTCATGTCCTACGACCTCTCGGCCGACCTAGCCGGATGCTGGCCGGGGGATACAATGACAAGGGCTGAGAGGCATTTCGAACGGGGTCTCTCCGCAGCCCTCCAGTGCATCGAATGGAGGAGGGAGCTTGAAAAGGGCGATTACTCCCTGTTCCTGGCCTACTGGGCCGCGGGAATGCACCAGCTCTCACTTGGCAGGCATCGAGAGGCCGTATACAACCTGGTGAAGTCGCTGAACCATGCCCAGCAATTCACCATCGACCAGGGAAGGCCCCTGGGGCTGGCCCCTCAGGTCGGTTTCGAACTTCTGCTGGCCCATGGATATCTCGGACTGGCCATGGAACTCTGTGGATACGAGGACGACCAGTACGAAAGAGCAATCAGTGCATTCAGGGAGGGCATGGAGCAGTATCCCGAACTGGCGGATGACTACGGATTCGGGATCGACCAGCTGGAATGGGCAAGGGGCAGCCTGACAGTCGATTAAAGGCGTGTTTCGAATATGCGCCGGATATTGTCAATATAGTAATATTAAACTAATTTACTGGAATTGACTGGCGGAATAGAGTGAGTATTATCGTCACAGTCATGGTTGCATCGTTGCTTCTTGAACAAGGGGTCCGGTGAGTGCTCAACGCACGTACAGGAATTGACAATGAATGATTCAGGTACTGTCCTGTCATACATGTCCGCAGAGGATATTCTCAGGGATTCCGACCAGCTGCTGCTCTTCATAAGCCGCAGCGGCAAGATAATACTCAACAACAGCAACGGCGGCTCTCTCCTCGGTTACCGGGAGGGTGAAATGGCCGGCATGAACTGGTTTGATGAGATCGTCTCCGAGTCCGTCCGGAACGAAGTCAGGGAAGGGTTCCGGGCAGCTCTCAGCGAGACCGGAGAACCTGACTTCATCCAGGAGTACCCGGTAGTGTCAGCCGACTCCACCGAGAGGGCCGGGTGTTTCCATAACAGGGTCATGAGGGACGAAGACGGTATAGTGATGTGCATCCTTGTCTCGGGGCATCTTCAGGAGTCGCCGCCCGAGTACCCTGTTGAACTCGTAAGGGACGCCGGGCTGTACCGGAGCATGATGAAGCAGTCGGTCCACGGTCTTCTGGTGATCCGCGACGACCCTCTCAGGATCGTTTATGCCGGCGAACACATGGGAAGGATCTGCGGTTACACTGATGGTGAGCTGAAAGCCATGGCACCCGGGGAGATCGAGCAGCTCATCCATCAGGATTCCAGGACGGAACTCCTGGTAAGGGTGCGCGAGCAGCTGAAAGGCGTGGACGTGTCGGATACCATGGAGGTCAGGCTGAACACCAGGGATGGTGACAGCGCATGGGTCCTGATGCGAAGCACCCTGATGGAGTACGAGGAAGCCCCGGCGATCCAGATGGTCTGCATAGACATATCCATGACCAGAAGGACGATGGAGTTCCTGAGGGAGAGCGAGGAGAAGTACCGTACCCTGGTGGAGAACAGCAGCGACGCGATTGTGATCCACCGCGACGGCAGAATCGTCTTCGCCAACCGAACCGCCATGGAAATGACCGGCTACGAGGAGGAGGAACTCCTCGGGAACAGCATATTGAACTTCGTATCGCATGATTTCGAGGCCCTTGTCCTGAGGAACATGACGAACAGGATCTCCGGAAAGGAAGTACCCTCCATATACAACATCGAGGTTCTGCGGAATGACGGCGGCATCATTCCTGTGGAGATAAACGTCTCGGAGATACACTACGAGGGCGACAAGTCCTACATGGTCCTGATACGTGATCTCTCTGAGCGTCAGGAACTGGAGGGACAGCTGCGCCAGGCGCAGAAAATGGAGGCCGTCGGCCAGCTTGCCGGCGGTGTTGCGCATGATTTCAACAACATTCTGCAGGTGATTAACGGATACACGGAACTTGCGGAAACAGCCCTCGAGGAAGACCATCCTGTACGTGAGATGATAGACCAGATAGCCAAAGCGGGTGAGAGGGCGAGCGAACTGGTCAGACAGCTGCTGCTGTTCAGCCGGAACCAGATAATCGTGACCAGCATTCTTGACCTGAACCAGATAGTCTCCGAACACCTTTCCATGCTCAAGAGGATCATAGGCGAGGATATCGTGATAGAATTCGCCTCCTCCCCGGAACCGATCTATGTCAACGCTGACCATTCAATGATGGGACAGATACTGCTCAACATCTGCCTGAACGCGAGGGATGCCATGCCCGGCGGCGGAGACATAGTCGTCAGGACCGACAGGATCTACCTCAACAGCGAATTCTGCGAAATGAACCCTTCCGCGAAGCCCGGCTACTTCGGAATGCTGTCAATCTCCGATTCGGGTCAGGGAATGGACGAGGACACTCTCGGCAGGATATTCGAACCCTTCTTCAGCACGAAGGGCATCACCGCGGGGACAGGTCTCGGGCTTTCAACCGTCTACGGGATAGTCACACAGCACGACGGGCTGATAAAGGCCGCCAGTGAACCGGGCAGCGGGGCGACATTCAGCGTCTACCTTCCCGTTGCCGACCGGAACATCGAGATAGAGGAGATTCCCCAGGAGTACGAGCTGGAGGAGACCGCGTCACTGACCGTAGTAATAGCGGAAGACGACGAGAACGTCAGGAACCTGACCTGCGAAGTCCTGTCTGAAGCCGGGCATGAGGTCATCACCGCCGCCGACGGCGGGGAAGCCGTTGTCCTGGTGAGTGATTCGCCGGACAGCGTGGACCTTGTGATACTTGATGCCGTGATGCCTGTGATGAACGGCTTCCTGGCGGCGGAGAAGATCCGGGAAATCAGACCCGAGATGCCCATCATCTTCTGCAGCGGATACAGCAGGGAGAAGAGCAGCGAGAGCATCGGCAGGTTCAAGGAGTACTCGAGGTTCCTTCTCAAACCCTATTCCATGTCGCAGCTGATGACGGCGATGAACGAACTTCTGTCGGAGAAACACTAATACAGGGGGGCATGATGAATCCAAGAGCCTCAGTCGCAGTGATCATTCTACTGCTGGCGATCTCGGCGGTCACTTTTTCCATGGAGAAGGATGGTGTCACCTACCCTGACCGGATAACGGTCAACGGTGCGGAGCTGTTGCTGAACGGACTCGGGACCAGGGAGGCGACAATCTTCAAGGTCAACGTATATGTAGCGGCCCTTTATCTCGAGAACCCTTCCAGCGACGGCTACGCAATATGCAGTTCTGAGGAGACCAGGCGCCTTATCCTTCACTTCGTCCGGGACGTGGGAGAGTCGGACATCGCATCCGCCTGGGCTGAGGGATTCATGAAGAACGCCGGCGACGACCTCCCCGATTATGAGGACCGGATCATCACCCTCAACTCATGGATGAGCCAGATGAACGACGGTGAACAGATGATGTTCACCTACGTTCCGGGCAGCGGGCTCGAGGTCTCGGTAAAGGGCTCTGTACAGGGGACGATCGAGGGCAGTGATTTCGCCTCTGTCTTCTTCTCCATCTGGCTCGGGGACCATCCGCCCAACGGAGGTCTTCGCGACGGCCTGCTGGGGCTGGATTAGCATTCCATCCGCTGAACTGGATGGCCGGGTCCCGCATGGATGACATGGAGGAGGAATCCTTCAGCCCCGCCGCCAGGAAGAAATGAAGACCGCCCGTTTCAGAGACTGCATGAGAAAGGAGATCCTGGAGCTTTTCGAGCCCCGGCCATGGGTCCGCGCCATCTGGGAGGGGGGTTCCGCCGCCACAGGATTTCTCGACGAGTATTCGGATCTGGACCTCGCGATGGTGGTGGAGGATGACCTCATAGAAGAGGCGTTTCTGACCTTCGAGGGATACCTGGAGGAAGAGTACGGGATAGAGTACAGAATGCGGCTTCCCGAACCGACCTGGCACGGGCACAGCCAGAGTTTCTATTTCATAGGTGGATGTCCTCCGCTGTTCTACATCGATTTCCTCGTGGAGAAGCTCTCATCCGGGGACAGGCTTCTGGAGACCGACAGACATGGCAATGCCTGTATATGGCTGAACAGGGACGGAGTCCTTGCACCGGCTCCTTCCCGGCCCGATGAGCTGGAGGAGCGCAGATCCGGTTTTCTGGAGAATATCCGGGTCTCATTCCCGCTTGTTGTGACCGAGGTGCGGAAGCAGATAGCGAGAGGAAAACCCATCGATTCAATCGCACAGCACCAGCGGTTCGTAACCGGAAGGCTCGCTGGTCTGCTCAACCTCAGGTACAGGCCCTCTAGGTTCGATTTCGGGATCAGGTATGCGGAGAGAGCCTATCCTCCCGAAGTCAACCGGCGGCTGGAGCAACTCCTTTACATACGCAGCTCGGAGGACCTGGAACCAGCCTTCGAGAGGGCCGTGCGATGGGCCGCCGAGCTTCTGGAGGAACTCACCTTACAGCAGTGATACCGGCTCCTTCGATCCTGACGGAGAGGCAGCCCCATATCAGTGCCGGGTTATGTCACTCCGGAATGCTGATACTTGAATCTACTCTCTCGAGGGCGCTGTCGCTCCACTCCACGAGCATTCGCGTGAGCCTGCACCAGAAATCGACGTTCATCCTCCTGGTCTGCGCCCGAAGCGAATCCTCCTCGATCCCCTCGAGGTGCTGCAGGTTCTCATAATAATCCGGAAGCCTGGACTTGTGATAATCCAGGTGCTCCCGGAGAGAATCAATCCTCGGCCAGGACAACTATCATGTCCTTTTCGCCGAAGGTCACCGTATCGCTCTTATCCGGGTTCACCACCACGCCGTACGAGCTTTCCGCATTGTCCTTCAGTCTGTATATGCGATATCCTATGGCTACCTCATTCCTCTTGGCGGCGCTTTCGATGACTGTATAGAAGTTCAACGGGACATCGGTTGCGACGTACCTCTGGACCGGCTTCAGGTATATCTCGGATCCCTCGGGATCGAAGAGGTCCCAGAAGACACCGCTCAGGTACCGGTTCTCCGATATCTGGGTCAGCAGAAGGCTGAGCATCTGATCGCTGACGATGTAGTCGTCGGCTCCTGTAACCTCTGCCAGGTTACGGTTCCTGATGTCCTTCATCTCGCTGACTATGGAGTACTCCCCGCCGAGTCCCTCGGTGATGTCGCGGATGTGAAGCAGGGTCATGAGCGTGGTCGAATCCGCTTCCTGGGCTTCCATGGAATCGGTGTAGCAGAGGATGATGATGTGGTCGTAACTCTCTATGCTGAGACCCTCCAGCACCTTACGGTCCGTGGTGCTGGCGGGGGTGTACTCCAGCTGCAGGTTATCCAGACTGAAGACCTGGTTCTGGAAACCGCACATGTGCTCGTTCGCTACCACCTTTATGAAAGAACCGGGCATAATGTAGTTGTCCAGCTCCCTAATGATGATGGGGGCCCGCCAGTTCCAGCCCAGCATGATGATCCTCGCAGGCGACCTGTCCTCGATGTGATCGGTCCGGATGGCATCTGCTTTGATATCGAACCCGGTCCTTCCGGACAGGATGATCGTATCATCATCCTCCGAGATGGCGATGATGGAATCGTCATCCTTCATGACCCTGTCCATCGGCGCGTTGAGTATGGGGAGCTCTCCTGAGGGCATCACCCCGATGACGCTGCTGGTCTCGTACATTGAGAGGACCTCCCTGAAGGTCCTGCCCGAAAGGGATGGTTCGGAATGGAAGTATATCTCATCCCCGCCGTAATCCATCAGTTCCTGATAGACAACGGAAAGGCCTGACTGAAGCGCGGTCTGGGCCGCCATCCTGGCGACCAGATCGCCGGCAAGTACTATCTCCGCCTTGTCCCTGCCCGCAATGTGAGCCACCTGCACGTTCTCGGGATCCCGGATCAGCGCTACTATGTTGAGGTCAAGCGGCGCCAGCAGCGGATTGTTGACTATGGCCAGCATTATCTTGATCACCTCGGGGTCGGGATTGTCCCCCTCGGGTGAGAGTATGATTATGGACTTTGAGGTCTCCAGGCTCATTATCCCCAGATCGGCGGGTTCCATGGGGTTTCCGGTCCTGCAGACCACCCTCGTATTCCTGGTGGAGGATATCTTGCCCCTTATCTCGTCCTCCATCTCCACCTTGTCCATTTCCGCCATTATGGCCACACACGGGTTCTTCTGGTTCTCGTTGGCTATCGTCAGCTCGGAGATGATTGTGAACACCTGCTCCGACCAGCCGAGGACAACCGTATGACCCTCCTCGACAACCTTGGACCTGCCCTTGCGCAAAGACTCCAGCTTGGCTTCAAGACTGGTGGTCACAATACCTATCAGCGCGCTGATGATGAAGATACCCCCCAGGGTGACGCACAGCATCGCCAGCAGGAACAGGGTATCCCCCTCGTCGCCTCCCATTGTCCCCGGATCGAGGGTCCTCATCAGGCTCATCCATGTCATCTGTACGAAACCCTCGTCACCGGGGGCTGTCCTGGTCAACAGGACCACTACGGAGAAGAACACTATGAGGATTATTGAAAGAACCCCCAGCCAGAGTATCAGACCGGAGGTGCCGCGGGACATCATGCTGTCAAATGCGTAGCTGATCTTATCCCTTAGACTGTACTTGTTCTGCATATCCCGCCCCGTTCATGCTGCCTGCCGTTAGGGTGACCTGCTCCGGCCTCCCGGTGCCCCTTGAGGAGGATCCGTTCCCGGAACCTTACCGGTAAACTATGTTTCAAGGCAAGTGAGGAATCAATGATATGGAACCATCGGGATTCGTTTGCGTTTGGCAACTGATGAGCACATAGTTCGAGAAGGCATGGGGCAGTTGCCCGTCCCGAGGAACACGGAGGCATGATGAACAGGATCTATTTCGACCACAACGCTACCACGCCTCTCCATCCCGAGGTCAGAAAGGCCATAACCGGCGCCATGGACACATTCGGAAATCCTTCCAGCCTGCATGAGGATGGAAGGGAGGCCAGAGCACTTGTCGAGGATGCCAGGGAGAAGGTGGCGGCGCTGATCAACGCAGAGCCGGAGGAGATAATGTTCGTGGGCAGCGGCTCGGAGGGGAACAACACAGTGCTCTCCATCATGAGCTGCACCGGCGCCCAGTGCGGCATGCACCCACCCGTCAACAGCCAGCTTGTGGTCTCCACGATAGAACATCCCTGCATTCTCGAGACTTCCAGGTGCCTTGAGAACAGGGGGATCGGAGTAAGGAGGGTGGGAGTTGACGGCCGGGGCCTGCTGAGGATGGATGAACTTGAAGAAGCCCTGGAGAGCGACACCTCCCTGGTTTCCATCATGATGGTGAACAACGAGACGGGCTCGATCCAGGACATTCCCCGGGCCGTCGAGCTTGCCCATGCCGCAGGAGCCCTGTTCCACACCGACGCTGTTCAGGCGGTGGGAAAGCTGCCCGTGGATGTGAAGGAACTTGATGTGGATTTCCTAACCATATCCGCCCATAAGATATACGGTCCAAAGGGCGCGGGTGCCCTCTTCGTCAGGAAGGGCACACCCTTCTGCCCCCTGATAAGGGGCGGACACCAGGAGATGGGCAGGAGGGCCGGGACGGAGAACACCCTGGGGATCGTGGGCCTGGGAAGGGCTGCGGAGCTCAGGGCCCTGGAAATGGATGCTGAGGAAGAGAGGCTGGCCCGGCTCAACCTGCTGCTCAGGGATGGCATAGAGGACCGGATAGAGAATACTCACTTCAACAGTTTCCCGGAATTCTGCCTGCCGTCAACCCTCAACGTCTCCTTCCTCGGAGTGGAAGGCGAAGCCCTCCTCCTCTACCTCGACATGGAGGGTATTGAGGTCTCCACCGGCTCCGCATGCGCCTCCGGCTCCCTGGACCCGTCACATGTGCTTCTGGAGATGGACCTGCCTGTGGAATACAGCCACGGATCCCTCAGGATGAGCATGGGAAGGTCGACCACCGAGGAGGAAGTACTGCGCGTGGTCGAGGTTCTGCCTGGCATAGTCGAAAGACTCAGAATGATGTCCACCGCTTACGACGGGAGCTGTCGATGAGTTCCTGGCTGTACTCCGACAAGGTAAAGGCCCATTTCATGGACCCGAAGAACATAATGTTCGACGATGAAGGCTTCGAATACGACGCAGTGGGGACCACGGGCAACATAAAGTGCGGCGACGAGATGACGTTCTACCTCAAGATAGATCCTGAAACCCTGACTGTTACCGACTGCCGCTGGAAGACCTTCGGCTGCGCCAGCGCCATCGCAAGCACTTCCGTCCTCTCCGAGATGATCAAGGGCATGAAGCTGGACGACGCGTACAGCATTTCCAACGTCGACATAATGAAGGAGCTGGGCGGACTCCCTGAGAACAAGGTCCACTGCTCGGTGCTGGGTGACAAGGCCCTCCAGAAGGCGATTGACAATTACTACCGCTCCCGGGGTATGGATGACAGGGTCCATGAAACGGAATCAAGGATAATCTGCCGGTGCCTGAACGTATCAGAAGAGGAGATCGAGCACGCGGTCCTCGAGGGCGCCCGCAACTACTACCAGCTGCAGGAGATGACCAAGGTGGGCACCTCCTGCGGACAATGCGAGGAGGAGGCCAGGGAACGGCTGGCCTTCTATATCGAAAAGCACTTCGGCAACGACTCGAAAGATTCTGCACAGGGCCGAAAGCTCCCAGGGAGGTAAAATGATGCTGCTGCTGGCCGTTCTCATAGCCATAGCTCCCGGTGACCTCACCGGCTTCTGGAACTCGGAACCGGACCTTGACGACGGATACGGAAGCTGCTACTTCTTCTGGGAATCCGGGGAGTACGCATACCTGCGTTCCGTCAACGAGGGGATCGTTTACATCGGCGACTGGCACCTCGCCTCAGACGAGCTGGTGCTAAGCAGGCGCGACGCAATCCTCATCGACGGCACTCCGGTGAACATGGGCCCGAGGGAGATATCCCTCACGCTGACCGTTCCGCGGGGGAAGGCAGGCTGCGTCCTGCTCGACGGCGACCTTTTCTACCTTCTGGGTGCGGACCCGGATGAAGCCGTAATAAGTCTTGTGCCCACCTGGGGCATGACCGCCGCTGAAAGCGAGGCCTTCTCCACCTACGACTGAGACGGGGACGGAGGGTTTTTATTCACTCAGTTCCTGTAAACCGTCCCTGAGGCGGGGTCCGGGTCACCTGCCGAGTTCTTTCAGAGCTTGCTCGAATACTTCGGGTCCGGGTAGTTCAATGGACACCGTCTTCCTGTTGTTCTGCATCCTCACCCTGGCCCTGGGCTTCAGCACCTTAAGAGACCAGTGGCGGACCTTTTCGGCATCCAATCGGCCCGATGCGAAATGCAGGGCCGCGATCTGTCTCAGGTACCATATGGACGACAGCCTCTCGAACCTCTCGCCCATGTCGAACACCTGCTGGTCCCCCGTGAATATCCCGGGCTTGAACCCCGACAGTGAATCCCTGAGAACCGCCAGCATTTCGGCGAAGATCCGGTCCAGGTCCCCGAAAATCCCCAGGAAATCGTCCACCGCCGCCTCCGGTGAAGCAGCCGTCCCGGCCAGGAATCTTGTGAAGGCCTCCACCATGGCCGAGTACCTGGGGTAGAGGCTGTTCCCCACCGTGTCCTTCATTCCCGAATCCTCTAATGACCTGGTCCCCTGGAAGTACTCCAGCGAATCCTGCAGCGCCCTCCTCACCGCCGCCGGCTTCAGCTCGCCGGTCAGTCCCGTCCTGGGAAGTATGGTGGACACCAGTGAGTAGAAGGCTCCCGACCTTTCGGGGAAGTTGTCAATGTCGTACCAGAAAATGTCCCTCGGACTTATGCCCCTGATGGACCCGTAGTACACCAGTCCGACCTTGAAACAGCCTCCGGTCCCGACGAACTTCCAGTCCAGGAAGTTCGAGGCGTTGTTGGCCTGTAGCTTCGTTATCTCGGAGTATGGAACGCTTTC
>JAFGPK010000001.1 GCA_016936235.1 Candidatus Fermentibacteraceae bacterium
ATGGGTCCGGCCGCCGAGAACATCATGATGCGGAAGTATACCTTTTCCAGTCCGAGCACCTCCGAGGAATGGCCGGCCAGGTTGAGTATCAGGCTCCCGGGCACAGCCATTGCCGCCAGTATCGGAGCGGAGAATATCGTGAGGAACAGACCCTGGGCAAGTGAGCGGGAGCATCCCTCCCTGTCATCGGCTCCGAAGTACTGGGCGACGAAGGTGCCTGCGTAGGATACGGTGCCGAAGAAGACGCACATCAGCGTGAAGCTGAGGATACCCGCAGGCAGGGCCGCCTGGAGTTCGAGCTGGCTGTGCTGTGCCAGGAACAGCCTGTCGCAGAACATCATTATGGTCCTGCCGGCCATTGCCGCGATTATCGGGAAGGATACGGCTATTATTTCCCTGTACGAATCCGGGGCCCGCTGCGACATGTTCGTTCCGCTCCGGTGGAGTGTTGCCGGCCGCTCCGAAGCGGCCTCCGGTCAATGTCTACTGGCCCCCGAACATAACAGGATTCCGCCGGACGGTTTTACTGAACTCCGACCCCCCTTCAGTCCCCCCGTCCCGCGTATGTCGTGGGACCGTTCACCCACTCGGTGGTGACGAGCCATCTCTCGGGGTAGCCCACCTCGTGGGCCATTCGTTCGGGACTGTTCACGTAACCGTCGTCGTACTTCACTATTAGATCCTCAGACAGGTCCCACCATGCCTCAACTACGCTGTCCGCGTTACTGGTGCACCACCCGGTGAGCAGATCCCGGGCTGAATCATCTTCCATTGACTCCGCCCGATCGCTGAGGTCTTCCACCGAACGGACCTCACGCAGCTCGATCATGTCCTGCATGTCCATTATGTCCCTGCGGATGTAGGAGTACTTGATGGCCGCCCAGTCGGCAACGAAGTTCATGGCCCACCAGGCGCTCTCCCTGCTGAACTCCGCTGTGTTGCACACCTGGTAGCTCGAGGGCAGCTCCCCGACCCCGCAGAAGAACGGGACGAAGCACGTCTCGCTCGGTTTGTCCGGCCCGAACCAGCAGATACCCCCGACGTGGTCGGGGAGCCATGACCTGCCCTGGTTCACGTACATATAGCCGCAGTAATCCACAGAGAGAGGCCTCTCCCATGCACCCTCCATCGTCCTGTCGGGATCGCTGACATCTCCCTGAGCGTCGTAGGGCCCGTAGTAACGGTACGGATATCCGAAGGGTCCGGCGGCGGGGCCGATGGTCATGTCGAAGGGGGTTCCCTCGTAGTGGTCCCTGTGAAGCGCCATCACATCCCTGGTCTCCAGGGGCGTATCGGGCTCGACCGAGAATGGATAATCCCTGGTGTAGCCGTCCTCTACCCATGGAGAAAGCCGGAGTGAGGGGGCTGCTGTGGAGAGAATCCTCCATACCCTCCTGAGGCTGTAGTACGGATGGTTGTACTCCCCCAGACTCACGGCCCTCAGCCAGTCCAGCGCACCGTCCTCCGGAGACCACCAGCCCCTTGCCCTGCAGGTCTCGAACAGGTTGCCGCTGTACATCATGTCCGGATCGTCAGGATCCACGTCCCGTATCCGGAACTCGTTGGCGGCTGCGAAGATATGCCCGTCAGGCACCTTCCTGGCAACCCATAGGCCCCCGGTGCTGTCCATGGTCCCGCAGCACATCTCCATTACCCACGCTTCCTTCGGATCACCGATAAGAAGGGTTTCACCGGTCCCGTAATAGCCGTACTCCTCTATGAGATTTCCCATGAGCATTACGGCATCCACCGCAGTGGAACACCTCTCGAGAGCGACGCGGGAAAGCTCGGCGGAGTAGAAGATCCTCGTTGCCGGCAGAGGACCCAGCTGCACCTTCGCCCCGCACGTGCACTCTCCTATCATCAGCTGATGCTCGTTCATGATGCCGTAGCTTCCATCGAAATAGGCGAACGTATGGGGAACCTGCGGGATGGCTCCAAGAGGTATGGAAGCAGGATGATCAGGAGTATCGTAGCCCGGCCCCCTCTCAGCAGTGACTATTCTCGGGTAGGAATAACTGTTGTATTCCTCGTACTCACCGAGGGCACAAGCCGAACAGAATACGCTGCGCGTCTCTCCGGCGCCGTGATCCATGGCCGGAACGTATATCAGCCTCTGGTCCATCAGTTCATTGTCGTCGGAGTGGGTCACATACATCGATCCGTCCACGGTTGCTCCGGGAGTGACTATGACGGTTGTGCAGGCAAGAAGGACACCGGTTATGAGAAGCTGTATGCAGAAAACTGAACGCATGATCTGTTCCTCCCTTGAAATGAAGGCTGTGTTTCCGGATCCCCGTCCCCGGGGACATCAGTGTGACGAATATGCACTGGATCCGGGAGAAGGGCTATCACCGGGAGGAAAAGAGAGGGGACCGGATCCCCCGGTCCCCTCTGGCGTGACGGGTTCAGGCCGGGCTAGTCCTTGACCGATACGTTGCCCGAGATCGTGTTAATAACAACGGTGAATTCACCGTCACCGAACTCCGAAGACCTGCCGACGTAGTTCTCTTCAACGGTGGCGTTGTAGTCGCTCGAGATCGCGATCTCTCCCGAAATGGTCTCAACAACCACCCGGGCGGATGTCAGAAGGTCCAGGTTCACATCCCCGCTGACGGCGTCCAGTTCGATATCGTTCAGGATGGAGGACAGCTCGCAGTTGATGCTGCCGCTTACCAGCTCGGCTTTCTTCAGCCCCGAAGAGCCGCTCAGTTCGATGTTTCCGTTCACAAGACTCGTGACAAGGTCGCCTTCAAAACCTTCGACGGATATGTCGCCGTTCACCAGCTCCAGCCTGGAGGCTCCACTTCCACCCGAAAGAACAATATTGCCGTTCACGAAGGCGATTTCGTAGCCCAGCTCAGTGCCGGCGGGCACATACACCGTGAAATCCACACTGTTGTCTCCGAAATCGTCCCAGTCGTCGTCGTACTCGACACTGCATTCCAGGCCGTCACCTGTATCGAACTCAACGTTTATATGGTCCAGGGTCTCAAGGTCATCGCAGGAAATGACATATGTCAGTTCAAGGTCGGAAGCGCCGCTCTCCTCCAGGATTATGTCTCCATTGATATTGTAGATCTCGACATCATCACCCTGAGAAAGAGTGAAGGTAAGTGTCTCCGTCCTGGTGTAATCCTCCGAGAACGCGCCCCCTGCGAGTACTAGACAGGCACTGAGTGTGATCAGGCTTGTTTTCATGAAGGTCTCCTTTCAATGAAATGTCATCTCTGCAATCAGATATACATACGACTGTATATATTGTCAAATTAATCTTGACAATCGTAAATATTCCATTATATTTAAAAGTTATACTTCATTTCAATGATCCTCCATCCCCAAACCGCCGGTGTCACGAGGCTTCCTGCAGCTTCATATCCGTGTTAGAGTTACGGTGTCGCGGTCCGGGAGGAGACAGCCGGTATGAGCCGTGCAGCCGTGATGTTCGTGGAAGGGATGCAGGACAGGAAGATCCGGGCTTGGAGGATGCAATGAAGATAGCGACATGGAACGTGAACTCCATACGGGCGCGGGAGGAGCCGGTCCTTAGATGGCTGGAGAAGGAATCCCCCGATGTCCTCTGCATGCAGGAGACAAAGGTGGAGGATGCCGTCTTCCCTTCCGAGGGTTTCACCCGCATGGGTTATCATGTACATCTCAACGGCCAGAAGACCTGGAATGGCGTGGCCATACTGTCCAGGAACGATCCCGAACGTGTCGACCGCGATCTCCCAGGGGGCTTCCTGATCGAACAGAAAAGGGTCATCACGGCCCGGTTCCCGGGGATCACGATAGTCAATGTCTACGTTCCGAACGGCGGTGATGTGGCTCTTGAACGTTTCCGGGACAAGCTGGAGTTCCTCGACCGTCTGCGGGAATATGCCTTCGATCTTTCAAAAGAAGGCCCCCTTGCGGTTATGGGTGATTTCAACGTGGCTCCGGAGGAGGATGATGTCCATGATCCGGTTCTCCTGGATGGCACCGTATGCTTCCACCCGGACGAGAGGAAGAGGTTGAGGGAGTTCCTCGACAACGGGATGTCGGACGTTTTCCGCACCTTCAATCCGAGTGGCAAGGCGTACAGCTGGTGGGACTACCGAGCCGCCGCCTTCAGGCGGAACATGGGTATGAGACTGGACCTTATCCTGCTGAACAGGTCCGCGGAGGAGATGGCCACCTCGTGCGCCATACAGGCGGAGCCCAGGGCGTGGCAGAAGCCATCGGACCATGTCCCTGTAGTCCTCCAGCTGGAGGGTGTCTGAGTATCCAGGTCAGACTGCGGGGTCCATCACCCTGCCCATGAATATTATGGCGTCGGTCTCCCTGTCGAATATGAAGAACAGGAACGGCCTGTTGATGTTCATCTCAACGGGGGGTTCCGGCATGGCAGTCAGGTTCATGACCACAGCGGTGGCGGCGGCGGCCTCGGTTCCCGATTCGTCGACCTTGACGAAGGCCTTGTGCATCACTTCGGAGATATAGAGGTCGGGCGACCCCGTGAATCCGCTGAAGTCGGCTCCGCCTCCGAAAGCGGTCTCCATTCCCATGGATCCAAGTACCCCGCCCAGCTGCATGGTCCCCGCGAACTCGAACTTCGGCATTGTGATGAACAGGTTTACGCGGGACATCCGGTTCCTGATGGTCTCCAGCACATCAGCGTCCAGGTCCTGCTGGAAAACGTCTATATCGCCGTCCGGGAGCAGGATGAGCATGGAGGCGCCTCCGCCGGAGTACAGGAGTTCCACGGCGCTGCACCCCTCGGTGGATACGTAGTCGAAGAATTCTGTCTGGCGCATCATCGGCACTTCCACCGTCGATCCGTCGGCGACGAGGAAACGCCCTTCGGATGTCAGCGCCTCTTCGAAGGGCTTGTCCCATGAAGCCTTGAAATAGACGGCGTTGGTGAGGACCACCCTTGTATCGGGTCCCAGGATGCCCGGGGGGATCAGGTCAAGTATCCTGTCCATGGTCTTATCGGCCACCCAGTCGTTGATGGTCCGCCTGGAACCCTCGGGGTCTCCCTGGAAATCAAGGTTCTCGAGGGCGGCGTCGAAGTAGAGGGCAACCTGCCGGCGGTAGTCTTCGAGAAGCTGGAATCCCTCCTGGACCCACAGACCGTTGGCTATGGAAAGGGTAAAGGGCTCACGGCTTCCCCCTCCCGTTTCCTCTCCAGTGCCGAGGGCTTCGATGAAGGGCTGGAAAGCCCTGCCCACGTTCTCCGGAGAGAGGCCGTAATGCAGAACGTCGTTCATCTCCAGGGCCGTCTGTCCCCCGGCGCCAGCATAGGTCATGGCAAGGGCCGATGAAATGCTCAGGGGAGAGAAGAAGATATTACCCGATCCGTCATCCGCGCAGACCGTTCCGTACAGGTCAAGGGCGAACTGGTTGATCCCCCGCGCTATGGAAGGATGGGATACTTCTTCCGGGACTGGCCGGGCCTGGGGAGAAGGTTGTGTTTCCTCGGCCGAGCAGCCTGAAACCACAGCCATCATCATCAGCACCATGGATGACAGACAAGCAGCAGATCTCATGATTCCCCCGTTCGTTCCGTTTTTCCGTTATACGCTGCAGGACATAGAATATTCCTCCCGGGGGCCTCTGTCACCTCCTTCCGGAACCTGTTCCACGCTCGGGGGTTCTCCGTCAGGGCGGGTTTTGACAGCGCAGGCGTACGCCCTGTATTGTTATTCCCTGGATGACAACCATTCCGGTCCACGCAAGGCACGGGATACCGAGGTGAAAAGTACACGATGAGCGCGCTTCTGTTATCCGTGATTCTGTCCGCTGTGCATCTTGAGGCGGAGCTCCTGCCCTGCGCGGAGCTGTCAGACATAACCGTGGACACGGTCACGGTGAACGGCACCGAGTATCATCTTCTTCGAGCTTCTGGATTCGCCGGGCGCGGGGACGGGGTGCGGGTGCCGGGAGAGCCGCAGCTCCCCTCCTCCTCCGTCACTGTCCTGCTGCCTCCGGACAGCAGGGTGGACCACCTGGAGATAACGGGAGAGGAATGGGTGACATTGCCCGGACGGTACCTGCCATTCCCTCGACAGAGGGGTCTTACCGACGATACCCTTTTCGTTCCCCCGGACAGCGCCGTCTACTCGCTGCAGACCTCCTTCCCCGCCAGCCCCCTGGTGATATCGCGTCAGGGCTCTGCCCTGGGTTACTCCGTGGTCACGCTTACAGGTACCCCGCTTCGCTGCTTCCCTGCAGACGGGACGGTACAGGTACTCACTTCCATGGAGGTCGCCATCCATACCGCCCCCTCCTGTGAACTGCGTCTGTGTCCTGAAAGGGAGACCGCCTGGAGCGGTGAGGTGAGGGAGAGGGGAATAACGGCCCTTGTCTGCAACCCGGGCGATATCACCCTCTATTCCCGGCCGGAAACGGCCGCGCTCTCGGGCAGGAACTCGCCTCTCGAGATCACCGACTCCCCGTCGGCGACTGGTGACGGAGTGGACCTTGTGATAATCACGGGAGCCGAACTGGAAGAGGCCTTCCGGCAGGTGGCCGACCACAGGACCAGGCAGGGCATCGTGACCACCGTAAGGACAGTGGAATGGATAGAGCAGCATTACAGCGGCTGCGACCTGCCCGAGATGATCAGGAACTTCCTGCGCGATGCCCACGTGGAATGGGGAATCCAGGCTGTCCTGCTGGGGGGGGACGACGGCGTGGTCCCCTTCAGGCAATGCAACGGTTGGGTCTACACCACTTTTCCGTTCCCCACATTCCAGATGCCTTCGGACGATTACTTCGCGGACATCGACGGCGACTGGACGGCGCAGGGAGGTATCTGGAGCACGGGTTATCAGATCGGGTACCTGGATCTCTGCGTGGGAAGGTGGCCCGTGGACGATCCCGGCGACGTGGAGACCATGTTCGGGAAACTCCTTGTCTACGAGCAGCCGGAGGATTTCCCGGAGGGCTACGGCAGGAGCCTCCTCCTGATGGGGTCCAACGATATGTGCGGAAGCGCCGCGGATGACATGATGGAGCTCAAAGCACTTCTGGAAAGTTCCTCGGCCGTTCCGACGTACCTTGACGAGCCCGTGGAACTCTACTTCCCCCACTCGCTCCCCGCCGGTGACCTGTGCAGGGTCAACGGGCTGCTGGAGTTCGACCGGGGATACAACCTCATACTGCACGCGGACCATTCGGAGACCCACAAGCTGGCCACCGCGGGCAAGAATACTCTCGGGCAGTACATGTGGGACTCGGATTTCGCCACCATGGAGAATGACGGCAGGCCTTCAATACTCTGGACCCTCGGCTGCGGACCCGGTCATTTCGACGGTGCCGACTGCTTCGCGGAGGCCGGGCTGACCACCAGCGTCGGAACGGGCCTTGTTGCAGCCATAGCCAACGCAAGGTACGGACTTTTCAATCAGAGCCTGACCTATTTCGTTTTCTGCGACGCTCTGTTCAACACGGGCTACTGCCGGAGGCAGCACGGGACCCAGCCGCAGGACTGGCCGCTGAGTTATCTCGGCGAGGCTCACAGGATATCCAAGAACATCGACGGGATCTCGTACATACTTCTCAACCTGCTTGGATCCCCCCTCATGCAGGTGTGGAGGGACGATCCAGTCCGGCTGCAGCTCACGGTGCCATCGATGGTACTTGTGGAAGGGGTTTCGACGGATATATCCGTCTCGGTCACCGACGGCTCACAGCCGGTGGCGGGAGCCACCGTATGCCTTTGGAAGGATGGCGAGGTCTTCTGTATCGAAACCACGGATACATCCGGAGAGGCGGTCTTCAGGGATATCACCGTAATGGACGGCAGCGGTGATCAGGACGTCTTCATCACGGCCATCAAGCATCGCACCGGGACAGGTCCCGGCGGTTCCACCGTTGTCAGCTGTCTGCCCGCACAGAAAACACTGGACGTTCTACCCGCCACGGTGCCCGTACTTTCGCTTGACAGCTTCGCCGTGAACGACGGCGGGGACGGACAGGCCAACCCGGGTGAAACGGTGAGGCTCCTTATGACGGTCAGGAACAGCGGCGGGGAGACCGCCGGCGGCATAAGCGCTGAACTCCAGCTTGTCTCAGGCGGTCAGTACATACAGGCAATACCTGACGGCACCTCGTGCTTCCCGGACGTGAGGCCGGACTGTTCCTCTGCCGCTCTTGACCCGGTCGTGGTTCAGGTCCGGCCGGATGTCCCCAGCTACTCCGTGGCCGAGTTCAAGGTAACCTTCAGCTGTGAAGGAAGCTCCGGCGCCTTCCAATGGGATTCGCCCCTCTTCCTTGCCGTGTGTTCCGAGGAGTACCAGTTGACGGTGGTGGAACCCTTCGCCGACAACGTCTCTCAGGACGCCGCCCTGGTGACAATGGAAGACATGGTGCTGGTCAACTCGGGGCTCGGGGAGGGCCGTGACCTTCTCCTGACAGTGGATAACGTCTACCCCGAGGAGCCCTTCAAGACCGATACGGTATTCATTCCCCTGATCGGTCCGGGATGTGCCCTCGACCTTGAGGAGGGTCCCGCTCTAGCCGTCCTGCCCCGGGACGGGAATTCCCGCTGGATGACGGATGGTTTCCCCGGATGCTCCTTCGACCTCGTAGTGCTGAGCCAGGGTGGCACTTCCGTTGTCCGGAGCGTCGATGTGAGTCTGGTGAGCCAGCTTCAGGGCCAGGAACCCGCACCTCCCGCCTCGGCAGGCGTGTACGAGACAGGCCAGAACAGCATCAGTCTTATCTGGGAACACCGGGGCCCCGGTGAGGCTGCGGGTTATTACCTATACGTCGACGACGGGCTTCGGCGGAGAAGGGTCTTCCCGCTGCCCGTCCCGGTCTGTCAGGCCACCATCGAAGGGCTGCTGCCCGGATCCGGTTACCGAGTGGAGGTCACCTCGCTGGACGTCATCGGGAGAGAGTCGCAGCCTTCCATCATCAGAGCGAACACCCCGAGACCGGCCCTTGACGGATGGCCCGTCCAGCTTGACGGTTCGGCGGGAGGGGGAGCGGCTGTTGCCGACGTCGATCTCGACGGGCTCGATGAACTTGTCCTCTCGACCTCTTTCGGTTGTGTCTATATCATGGAGAGGGACGGCTCCTTCCAGATGCTCCCTCCCCCGGCGGGATACGACTACGACAGGTTCCTGGGATGCGCGGTGGGTGACGTTGACGGCGAACCCGGCAGCGAGATCGTCGTGTCGTGCCAGAAGGACCTGGAGGTCGAGGGTCAGGAGCGGGTCGGAATACTCCTTTACAGGCGATCCGGCGGCTCCTGGAGCGTGGCCGAGATCGCGGAGAGCGGAGTCAACCAGCAGGCGGCATCCTCCATGGTTGCGGGTACACCGGTGCTGTTCCAGGCCGACCGTGGAGGGTCCCTCGAGATAGCCCTTAGGACGAAGGGGCACTTCGGCGCTCTTCCGCAGCTCTACGTCTGGAAGATGGGCTCTTCCGGCCGGTGGGAGGATTACGGACCCGAGTTCCCGCTGGACCTTCTCGGTTACTTCTACAATTCGCCCACAGCCGTGGACTTCGACCGTGACGGCCTGGAAGAACTGCTTGTGACCTCCATAGGGACCGAGGGAGCAGGCACGGCTATCATCGTGGCCGATTTCCAGCAGGAGGGATCCGTTTCCATCACCGCAAGGAACCTGACCGAGCTGGACACAGGGGGCGAGGTCGCCAGGGTCTTCGGTACGCTGGCCTCCGCGGAGCAGGATGGCGGATTCTATGTTGCGGGTGTGGCCTCGACGACGGAACCCAGCGGCACGGTCAAGCGGCTCTTCGCTTACACGATTGAGGGCCCGCCGGCGGAGATGTCACTGGAATGGGCGACAGGATGGATGGCAGGAAGCGATTTCTACGGCAACATACCGGGGCCTTCGCTGGGGGATATCGATGGTGACTCGGACCTGGACCTGGTCTATCTCCTGAACGGCGGGGTCCAGGAGAAGGAGGGGTTCCTGCTGGGCTGGGACCTCGCCTGCGGACAGGAAACCTTCACCAGCGACGCGATACCCTTCAACCCCATCATCGAAGAGGGCGGACATTACATAAGGTCCCAGCCTGTGGTCGGACCGGTGTCCGCGTCCGGTTCTTGCGGAATGGCCGTTTTCTCATGCTTCTCCACCCTCCTGTGCGGTCACCTGCCTTCAGCATCTGCCGGTATGATGAACGGTTTTCCTGCCTGGTCCAGGGACGGGGGATGGGCTTCTCCCGCCGTCTGCGACCTGGACGGTGACGGGCTGGCCGAAGTCCTTCAGGTGGATTACTCCGGCCTCGCCACCCTATACGGCATGGAAGACCTGCTGTACGGCGATGAAGGCTGGCACATGTACCAGGACGACCCCTTGAGGAGCGGCTTCTACAACACTCCTTCCGCCGGCGGACTGGACATCAGTGTGGGCCCGGTCTTCGACGTCTCGTCCAGGGAGAGTTCCGATCTCCAGCGCCCGTCCATCCTCGCGGAGATCCGCGTAACCGGAGCCGCCGGCGACGGGACCGGCTCCGCCGACGATGAGCCAAGGACCCTGGAGATCGCGGCTCTGGGCATTGATGGCAGCAGGGCCGGGTCGTGTCATCTGGAACTGACAGAGGGAACCCATCTGGCAAGGATCCGGCTGGAGGAAGGATCATGGTGTTTCGAAGGCCTGCGGGTAGTGGCCGACCCCGGGGACATATACCATGAGGATGACGAGACAAACAACGAATCGTCGGTACAGCTCCTTCGGGAGGAGGCTGACGCGGTGGAATGCTCCATACCCAGTCCGACGGATCACATGACGGTTTTTCTGGATCTATCCTCTTCTCTTCCCCGGGGTCTCTCGGTCCTCGTGTACGGAATAGACGGAAGGCTGTTGCAGAGCGTCTGCACAGGCGAGCTATCCGCCGGACCGCAATCTGTCCGGGTCTGGTCCGATCCTCTTCCATCGGGAGTGTATACCGTTCTGGTCAACGGTCTGCCGGCGGGGGAACTGGTCAGGAAAGTCGTGATATTGAACCGTTAGTGAAAGGAGGGCTGAAGTGACGGGGACCTTTTCGCTTCTGGCTCTGGTCGTCCTGACGGCTTCAGGGACAATCGATGGAACCGAAGACCGCCTGGAGGCAACAGGTCTGTCACTTGCCGTACCCTTCTGTGACGGCGTTCTGGCGGTGCCATGGGGCTATGGCGAGCTGCTGTTCATAGGACCGGGGGAATCACCGGAACCGTTCCCCATCATCTGGGGAGAGGCCCGTCCGTGCTCTCCTCCCTCCACTTCAGGAGACTGTGCCGCCATATGCCTGGAACGTCAGGGGCATGAGTTCATCCTGCTCTTCTCCATCGCGGGGGAATCGAAGGAGTACGGTCCCTACCTGGAATGCGGGGCTCCCGTGTTCGACGGGGAAGGATCGGTATGGTTCACCGCCGACGGTATGCTCATGGTCGATGGAGTTCCCACCGGTCATCAGCTGGACGCTCACACCATCTCCGTGGACCCGCCGGGGAATATTGTGGTCTACTGCGACGGGGACGACAGGCTCTGCCTGCTCGAGACCGAAAGCGGCGGGAACAGGATACTCTCTTCCTGCTCCAGGTTCTACGCTCCGTCTGTGGTGGACTTCGGCGGTGAGACTTTCATCATTTCATCCACACTGGAGGGATACATCTGCATGACCTGCCCGAGGAGCGGGGACAGCACGCGGCTGGCAAGGGGCTCCCACCCTTTCTGGTGGTCGGGGGGAGGCTTCCTGCTCTATTCGGTCACAGAAGATGACGGCCATAACATCACCTCCTCTGAGATATGGGCACACCGCCCAGGCTGGCTGCCATTCCGGATGACTTCATCACCCAGCGTGCACGAGATAATGCCCCTGGTCCTCAATGATGTCCTGATGGCGATCGACTCGGACACCGGTTCACTCCTCACCCTGCCTCAACCGTGATACGATTCTCTGCGCTCCTGCTGCTGCTGACCGGGAGTCCCGTTGCCTGGACCGTATGCCTGGACCCGGGCCACGGCGGCTCGGACACCGGCGCTACAGGCATCTACTGCACTGAGAAGGAGGCCAACCTCGATGTGGCCTTCATGGCCAGGTCCTACCTAGAGCAGCTTGATGACTGCAGCGAAGTGGCAATGACCAGGCTGGCGGATCAGGAGGTCTCACTGGCTGACAGGGTGGCCTACGCCAACGCGGGCGGCTACGACAGATTCATCTCCATCCATCACAACGCCTTCAACGGATCGGTGCAGGGGACCGAGACCTACTGCGACTCCCAGGGCTCACCGGAGGACTTCGCGCTGCGGGATGTGACCCACCCCTTTCTTGTGAACGCGTTCGACTACTACGACAGGGGCGTCAAGACGGCCGGTTTCTACGTTCTGAAGTACACGGCCATGCCCGCCATCCTGGGCGAAGCTTCCTTCCTTGACTACGTCACGGCCTGGAACGAGTCCTGGAGGTTCAATACCCGCTGGATGGACCATGATGGAAGGGAGGGCTGGGCCTACTGCGCCGGTCTGTGCCGGGACCAGTCATCACCTTTCACTCCCGACTGGCAGAGCAGGGTCGTCGACAACTCCTACCCCGACTTCTCCACGCATGGTCCGGGACCCTGGAGCAGCGGCTCCTTCGGGAGTCCTTTCGGTCCGGACTATTCATGGCTGACCGTCGCGGCAGAGACCGATTCGGCGCAATGGAAGCCTTACATGCCTCTCTCGGGATGGTACCAGGTATCCCTCTGGTGGGTGGGGGGATCGAACAGGGTGACGTCCGCCAGAGTTACGGTCCGCCATGACCAGGGAGAGGAAGTATTCACAGTGGACCAGACCCAGGGTGGTGAGGAGTGGTACTCCCTGGGCGTGTTTCCTTTCCATGAGGGATCGTTCGGGTGTGTGATAATGTCCACCTCGGGCTGCCAGCCGGGACGGGTCATGGTGGCCGACGCGGTAAGGTTCATGGTCTCCCCCACAGGAATAGGCGAAGCTCCCGGATCCCGGACTGGACCTTCTCTCCTGGTAAGTCCCAACCCGGCTGTCTCATCGGTGATCATTTCTCCCCTGGGAATGCCGGGGACGACGGGCATATCCATCTACGACGCCTCCGGCAGGCTGGTGGCAACGCTATCCGACCAGCCGAACCAGGAAGGCTTCGTATGGGTACCGGACCGGACGGGTCCAGGCGTCTATTTCGCCGTGGCCCGTTCAGGAGAGACGCGCATCTCTTCAAAGTTCGTTGTCCTGGGCATATGAACGGGATTCCCAGCACCCGTCTACAGGTCTAGAAGGAGTCGCTCTCCAGGATATACACTTTCTGAAAACCGCATGCCGGATCCCCCGCGTAGGCAAGCATCCCGTGTTCATCCATGTGGAACCTCCAGGTGCTTCCATCCTCCGGCTCCCCCTCCACCACGGCGGTGCAGACCGGTCTCCCGCTTCCGTCAAAGACATCGAAAGTCGGAGTGGCCGGTCCTCCCCTGAGAACCCAGATGTTCCCCTCGCCGTCTATCTCCAGTCCCCTGACAAGGGGCTTCATCGGATCTGGCTCCAGCTGTGTCTGGTCCAGGTCCATTACCGCGGCCCTGGACCTGAGTATCAGCCTCTCCATCTCCATTTCCCGCTCTGTCCTCGGCACAGACTCGAGGTCCAGCGTGATGCTGAAGGAGACGCTTCCGTCTTTCTGGTAGGCCGTGACCACGGCTTCCTCCGTGGAACGGGGAGCCACGTAAACCCCTCCGCCGCCGTCAGCTGCTATGTCGTACCCTTCCCAGATAAGGTCCACTACCCTGGCGAGGTTCGATGGATCGAAGGGGAAGTTGTCCTCGAAGTAGACCGTGGATGGTTCATCCGCTCCGGGTTCGTACCTGGCGATTGTCAGGATCACCCTCAGTTCATCCGATGAAGGGTCCACCCTCAGGTCCTTTCTTACGTAATCGCTCCCGTCCACTCCCTCGAGGCATGTCGGGGGTGAACCTGTGGAGAGAGAACCCAGCCATTCACCCGAGAAGTAATCGTACTGGTGAATGCCGAGAATCTCGCTGCCCTCTCCGGATATGTAAAGATGCCCGTCCTCCGAGATGGCGAGAAAAGCGATGTCCTGCAACTCACCGGGTCCGCTCCCTTTACACCCTATCCGCCTGAGGAACTCACCCCGGGGCGTGTATATCCTAACACAGGACCTTGCGCGATCGAGGACGGCTATGTTACCGTCCGGTCCGTAGCACAGGTCCTCGATGGCTCCCATGACATAGTTCGAGTCACCGATCTCCACGCCTATGGAATCCACCACTCTGACGCCGATGACGGGAAGGTCTCCATCCTGCCGAGCGGGGTCTTCCAGGTCTGCATTACCGCCGCCGCCGCAGCCTGCCATTAACAGAGCGGCCGTCGCAATCAGAAGGGATCTCATATATAACCTCCGTTGTGTGAGTCCGGGCCTGCCTGAACCTCTATATAGTCGGAGATCATGATTCGTCAATTTCAGGGTCCGCGCGGACCGGACGGGGAGAAAAGGAGGTGCGATCAGCTCATGGCCTTTTCCACGGCGTCCCTGAGTTCATCCATTGAGTAGGGTTTCTTCAGGAATCCCCTGTAGCAGGGATTGTCCCTGGACTCGATTATCATCCTTTCGGAAAAACCGCTCGTGAGAATGACATCCGTCTGGATCTGGAGCCCGGCTATCTCCCTGATAACCTCATGGCCGCTCATATCGGGCATGGTGATATCAAGGAGGACGCAGTCGATCTCCTCCGCCCTCTCCCGCAGGATCTGCAGGGCCATAGGACCGCTGGCGCAGGTGACCACATCGAAGTTCATCGACGAAAGCATCTCCTCCGCGGTCTCCCTCACAGAGGTCTCGTCGTCGACAATGAGGATCGTGTTTCCGCTGCGCTCCCTGTGAGAACCGGACTCCGTACGGGTATCGGTACCCTCCCCCTGACAGACCAGGGGGAGGTGCACGCGCACCGCGCATCCTGCGTCACTGACCTCGGCGCAGGTCATGAATCCTCCGAGGGATTTCAGTATGCCATGGACCGCCGGCATCCTGAGATCCGTCTTCAGTACGTCGGAGGACGTGAACGGATCGAACATGCCGCTGAACTCCTCCATGGAAAGTTTTCTTGAAGTACTCCCCACCTCGAGGAAGAGGTACTCCCCCTCACCCGCATGGGTGTCGTGAACGGCTCCCTGAAGGTACTGCCTGTCAGCCTTGATCCTGCCTGTTGCGATGAGGAGCTTCTCGTTCCCGCCGGTGCGGTCATTTATCACTCCAAGGAGGTTGCGAAGGGTAAGACGGAGCTGAGAGGGAGAGAGCTCGATCTCCGGCAGGTCGTCGCTGAGATCGACTTCGAACTGCAGACCCACATCCGGATCGAAGGACATGGACCTGAGAATGAATGACACCTCCGAGGAGAGGTCCAGCCTCTTGAAAACGAAATTCCCTCCGCCGGAGAATGCGAGCAGCTGGCTGCAGAGGCCGGCGGCTCTTCTCGCGCTGTCCGAGGCCTTTTCGAGATTGCCCCTGGATCTTGCATCATTTGTCCTTCCCTGTACCAGCTCAACGTTGCCCATTATCCCGAGGAGGAGATTGTTGAAATCATGTGCGATGCTCCCTGCCAGGTATCCCAGGCTCTCCAGCCTCTTGGTCTTGCTGGTGAGTTCCTGTATCTCCTTCCTTCTCTGCTCCGCCTTTTTCTCGTCGGTTATGTCGATGGCGAAGACTACGGTACCGCTCACTTCGCCGGCTGTTTCCCTGTAGGGGATCCTGTGACACAGGAAATCACGCTCATCGCCATCGAAGGTCACGGATTCCTCGCTGTCCAGCACCGGTTCGACCGACTCCTGCCAGTCCTGGCCGCATACCTCGGTCATGGTCCTGCCAAGAGAACCGAAAAGGTCGCTTCCGGTTCGGCCCACCGCCTGCCGGGGCTCCCTGCCGCAGAGCAAGGCGGCGTAACGGTTCAGCCTTATCACCGTGCCCTCGTTGTCGATGAAGATGATCACTGCGGGTACGAAATCGAGTATGAGCTGAAGCTGCTCCTTCTGTGAGGCCAGCATGCCGGAAAGGTCCTGAAGCTTCCGGTTCCTGGTAACCAGCAGCTTGGCCTCCCTGACCCTGTGTTCGGTCTCCAGTATCTCCCTTGATTCCACGAGCCTTTTCTGCACCTGGTCCCGGTATAGGTCGACTGACAGATCAAGGGCCTTCTCGCTCAGGCGGTAGGCCCCTTCGCCGTCTCCCATCATTTCCCTTACCTGAGCCAGCATCCTCATGGTGTTGAGCATGACTTCATCGGGGATATTGTTCTGCTGGTGGCTGAGGCTCTCCTCAAGCGACACGGCCGCCTTGTGGAGTTTCCCGGCTTCCTTGTAAGCTTCCCCCAGGTTCAGCAGCGAATCGGCTGTTCCGCTCCTGCTTTTTATCGCCTTCCTTATTGCCAGTGCCTCTGTGTGGCACTTCACAGCCTTGTCGGTGTCTCTCATCGAAGCGTATAGGTTTCCCATGTTGTTCAGTATGTTGGCCGTCCTGGCCTTGCCTCCGGCTTTTTTCCTGGCTTCCAGCGCCTCCTTGTAGAACTCTAGCGCTTCCTCAGGTCTGTTCATTTTCCGAAGGGTCATTCCGATGCTGTTGAGCGTATCGGGCAATCCCCATGAATCTTCAACGGCCCGCTGGATCTCCAGGGCCTGCCTGAAGTGGCGCATTGCCTCGTCATAATCGCCCATATGGTAATAAGTGAGGCCGATGCTGTTCATGGCCGCCGACAGGTCCTGCCGGCTGCCCAGCTGGCGGCTGAGCTCGAGTGCGTTCCTGTGATGCTCCAGTGCAAGGGTGTAATCCCCCTGGTCCTTGCATATTATTCCAAGCCATGAGGTGGCTTCGGTGACGGTCTTGAGGTCCTTCGTCCTCTCGGCTATCTCGAGGGCGTCATGCACGACGCGGTAGGCTTCCGACATCCTGTTAAGGCCATGGTAACTGGCACCGAGTCCCAGGATGTTCCTGGCTTCGCTTACCTGGTCCCCGATACGGCGGTACTCATCCATGGCTGCCTTGAACACGTCGGCGGCCCTGTCGTACACCCCGGCCCTCCAGTAGGCCACGGCCGTTCTGTGAAGCAGTCTTCCCCTGTGGTCGGGATTGTCGTTCGAGGCCTTGAGGAAAAGTTCGGCTGCTCTTTCATAGCTTCCGTCCTGAAGGAGCTTCTCCGCTTTTTCCTCCTCAGGTATGCCACTTCCGCCGTCAGCGCCTCCGGGTGAGTACATCCCGACTCCCTTCACGCATATACAGAGAATTTATCCTGGAAGGACAGAAGTCAACTCCCCGACGTCATGCTTCCTGGTTGTCCATGTCTCCCGCAGCCAGGCGCACCTCAGGCGCCGAAAGCGTAGTAGAGCAGTGAGAGTAAAGACAGCACCCAGAGACCGGCCGGTACTTCCCTCCACCTGCCGGCGGCCACCTTGAAAAGCGGCCAGGTCAGAAGACCGGCGGTCATTCCTATGCCCAGGTTGTAGGTGAAGCTCATCAGCACCATTGTGAGGAATGCCGGAGCAAGTTCCGTCATGTCATCGAACTTCAGGTCCACTATGGGCTTGAGCATCAGCATTCCCACGACTATAAGCACAGGTCCGTAGGCGCAGGGGGGTACGGAGGTGAGAACAGGGGTGAAGAAGAGTGCCAGAAGGAACAGGAAGGCCGTGACAACGGCGGTGAACCCTGATCTCCCCCCCTCCTCTATCCCGGAGGCAGATTCAATGTATGCCCCGGTGGTGGTGGTCCCGAGGATGGCTCCCGCAACCGTGGCAAGGGCGTCGCAGAGCATCGGCTTTTCCATGTCGGGCAGGTTGCCCTTCTCATCCAGCAGACCGGCCCTGTACGAGAGTCCGAGAAGTGTCCCCATGGTGTCTACGAAATCCATAACGAAGACCGTCAGGAGCACGGATATGAATCCCCAGGACAGGGCTCCGGCCAGGTTGAACTTCATGAATATGCCGGAAATGGAAGGCGGCATGCTCACCAGGGACCCGGGGACAGGCGCCGACCCTGTTATGAAAGCCGCCGCCGCCGTGACTGCGATGCCTATCAGGAGGGCTCCCTTTACCCGGGCCGCCAGGAGCATGGTCATTATGAACAGACCTCCCACGGAGAGCAGCACTTGAGTATCCCCCAGGTCCCCGAAGGAGACCGGGGCTCCGGGCGAGCCCGGAACGACCAGGCCCGTATCGTTGAGTCCGATGAAGCAGAGGAAGAGCCCAATCCCCACCGCGAACGCTATCTTCAGTCCCGAGGGAATTGAACCTGCCAGCCAGCTCCTGGCACCGACAAGGGTGAGGAAGGTGAAAAGGACCCCGCCGATGAAGATCGCTCCCAGGGCTGTCTGCCAGGAGTAACCGAGAACGCCGGTGACCGTGTAGGCTATGAAGGCGTTCTCTCCCATGTACGGGGCTATGGCGAAGGGGCGCTTCGCGTAAATGCCCATCATCATCGTTCCGAAAAAGGCGCTCAGAACCGTAGCGACCATGGACGGGCCCTGGGGAATGCCGGCCGCCGAGAGAATGGCGGGATTAACCACGATAATGTACGCCATGGTAAGGAAGGTGGTGGCGCCCGCCACGGTCTCCGTTCTCCATGAGGTTCCCAGTCTGTCCAGCTCGAAGAAATCCCTCGGTCGCATTTCATCCTCCATGAATGTGTTCTCGTCCAACCTCCGGAATGAAATACCCCATGAACGGCCCCCTGAAAAGTGGGTTCTTGAAACGGGACCTCCATATGAATAGATTCGTAGGGAAAAGAGAAGGAGGTGCCGTGGTTTCCATGGAATCTGATTTCAACGCACCGTGGGGCACACTCCTGAAGGTGATCAGCTTCCCTGTCGCCGCCCTGCTTCTCGGCCTGTTCGGGTGGATGGCGCTCTCGGGCGGGGCCGCCACTCCTCTGCAGACATTCCTCTACATGTTCATCCCGCTGGCAATCATTTCAGGATGTCTGCTGTTCATGATAAGAGGCTATAAGGTAACGGAGGACGGCGTACTTGTCAGAAGGCTCCTGTGGAGCACCCATGTGGGTCTGGGGGTTCTGAAAAGAGTGGAGCATGATCCAAGGGCCATGACAGGCGCCATCAGGACCTGGGGCAACGGAGGTTTCTTCAGTTTCTCAGGGAGATTCAGAAGCGCCAGACTCGGGTCCTTCAGGGCCTTCGTGACCGACTACCGGAACTGCGTGATCTTACAGACCTCGTCCGGAACAATCGTGGTGTCGCCGGAAAACCCTCTTCTTTTTGTGGAATTGCTCAGAAACAGGATCTGGAGTGGCATATGATCGAAGAATTCCCGGAATGCGCACTTTGTTCATTCCCTCCGGACGGCAGGCTTTGCCGCACCTCAGGAGGAGGTGGTCCACCCTCCTGCCCGACTCGTGACAGGGAGCTGGTCAGCGAAGTAATGGAGGTCTACGCGGACCCTGACCTGGCTGAGTTCGCGAGGCAGGCCTCCATACAGGAAGCGGAGGGATACGAGGGCAGGGGTCCTGGAAACAGCGCTCCCAGACCCAGCAAGCCCAGGATACTGGAGATCGCCGAATTCGCGGAGAGGATGAAGTTCAGCAGGCTTGGGCTCGTGTTCTGCGTCGGTCTCATGCGGGAGGCGGAAAAGGTGTGCTCGTTCCTTTCGGGGAGGGGTTTCCAGGTTGTCTCGGTGGTATGCAAGGCGGGAAGGGTCCCGAAGGAAGAGCTGGGGATACTGGACAGTGAGAAGATACAGCCTGGAAGCCCCGAAGCGATGTGCAACCCGCTACTTCAGGCCGCCGCCTGCAACCGCGCCGAAACTGAGTTCAACATAGTCATGGGTCTCTGCGTCGGGCATGATTCCATCTTCCTCAGGCACTCAAAGGCCTACTGCACCGTGCTAGCGGCCAAAGACCGCCCCACGGGGCACAACCCACTGGCAGCCGTTTACACACTGGACAGCTATTACCGGTACATGAAGGAGAATTAGTCTACCTGTTTCCGGAGTTCGATGGATAATCCCGCTCCGCCGGCTATGCTCCGCAGCTTCCCGGTATTCTTCTCAACGGCTTCACGGTCCGCTTCACAGTACTCTACCGCGAGGATACCCGGGTACGCCCGAACCCTGAACCTTCCACTCACCAGAGGACGAAGGGGCGCCTCCATCTCTTCCACCAGACCCAGCAGTCCGCGAGTAATCAGGGTCCCGGGGGGTATCCTGGTGGCGAGACAGGAATCCGATGGGCGCCCCTCCTCACTGGTGCCCAGAGCCCTGCCAAGTTCAGTGATATCCCTCCGTCCCATCCCGGCCTGGACGAAAGGGTGGATGATACTCTCCTCAAGGGCGGCTGCCAGTCCGGGCCTTTCCGCTCCCAGGTCATCCAGGTTCGTGCCGTCCATGACAAACCCGAAGTTCCTGGACCGTGCTTCCGACTTCAGAACGCGGTAGATGGTCTTCTTGCAGAAATAGCACCGGCGTTCATCGTTTGCTGTGATAGATGGATCTTCAAGGAGCGGTGTCCCTGCGATTACGGGTTCGAGACCCAGCTCCTCCGTGACCGCCCTTACGACATCAGTGTAGAAACCTGCCAGAAAGGGCGACGCTGCGGTGAGGGAAATCACCATGTCCGGTCCCAGGGTGTTCACAGCAACCCGGAGGAGGACTTCGCTGTCATGGCCTCCGGAGAAGAGAACGGCGCATCTTCCCAGGCTGTCGAATATCCGCCGGAGTCCCGTGGGGATCATTGTGGGTCCTCCTATAGTAGATGGAAGGTCGAAGGGTTTATATTATCAAGTAATATCCACCCGTCGAGTATGTTCCCGGGTCTGTAACCCATCGAGTCATCCCGGTCGAGAGGATTGAGTGAGAATAGCGGTTTTCGATCCGTTCTGCGGGATCTCCGGCAATATGGTCCTTGGCGCCCTGATGGACGCCGGCCTTTCTGCCGTCAGGCTGGAGGGGATGCTTCGGCGTCTGGACCTCCCGGGCTGGGAGTTATCCGTCGACCGGGTACTGCGCAACGGACTCCAGGGTACCCTTGTCAATGTGGCGGTGCCCGGAGAGACAGGCCACAGACAGCTGCCGGACATACTGGATATCATCTCACGATCCGATCTGCCCGACACGGTACGGGAAAAAAGCTCTCTGGCCTTCGAGAAGCTGGCTGAGGCGGAATCTTCCGTCCACGGCATTCCCGTCGACCGTGTCCACTTCCATGAGACCGGCGCCATGGATGCCATAATAGACATCACGGGCTCCTTCTGCGGCCTGTACCTGATGGGTGTCGAATGCGTCTACTCCTCCCCCGTGGCCACGGGAACGGGAACAGTCGAGTGCGCCCATGGGATCCTCCCGGTCCCCGCCCCCGCCACCCTGCGGATCCTCGAGGGGATACCCACCGTCCCTTCCGGGATACCCTTCGAGATCACGACACCGACAGGCGCCGCCATACTCGCCACTGCGGTAGGGTCGTGGACCGGGGTCCCACCGGCCATGATCCCGTCCGAAACAGGGTACGGCGCGGGTGCACGGGACCTGCCAAGACCCAACCTGCTCAGGATCACCCTGGGCGAGACACTGTCCGGAGAAGCCTGGGGCAATGAGCAGTGCGTGGAGATAAAGACCGTTCTTGATGACATGGACCCCAGGATCTGGCCCGGTGTAGCCTCGGAGATCCTCCGAATAGGCGCGGTGGACTGCTACGGTGGGATGTGCATAGGGAAGAAGGGCAGACCGGCTCTCGAGATGACTGTCATCTGCCATGAACCATATGTCAACGATATAATCAGGTGCATATTCACCGGCACCACGACTCTCGGGGTAAGGATAAGCTCTCTCGGAAGGGCGGTCCTGGACAGGGAGTCCAGGATCGTCAGCACACGGTTCGGACCGTTAAGCGTGAAGAGGGCTTTCCTCGATGGGAAACTCCTCAGGTCCGAGCCTGAGTACGAGGAATGCGCCGAAGCCGCCGTCAAGTACGGTGTATCCGTGCATGAAGTGATGGAAGCGGCCAGGTGTCAGGCGCTGGAGGAGGGCAGGCATACATGACGGATCCGGAAGACTATTCCCAGGATCTTCCAAGGTCCTCGCTGAGCCGAAGGAGGACCAGGTCCACCATTCTCTTCCTTGCGGTGATGGTGGCAGTCGCCTTTCTCATCGGTTTCCTGTTCGACCTTGGCCCTGAGCCGGCTGCGGACGATGTGCTCTCTGATGTCGGAGATTTCCCTGCAGGGCATATCTGGTTCAACACCTCGGAACCTCTCAGCCTCTACGACCAGCTGAGCCGCCACGTCGTGGTGATATTCTTCTGCAGCCTGGAGACCCTGTCCGACCTGGAGTACTGCCGGAGGCTGGAAGAGTTGCAGGAAGAGTTCCGCGAGCAGCCTCTGGCGGTGATCGCCTCGGTCCAGACTTCTGAGACTTCCGTGGATCAGCTCTGGGACACGGTCAAGGACTGGGGGGTGGAGTTCCCGGTGATCATCGACAACCAGGGGACGGTATCAAGGCGTTTCAATGTGAGCACCACACCCGCGCTCCTGGTCCTTGACGCAAGGGCGAGAGTATCGGCAAGGTTCTTCATTGGCTGGGACAGAGCCGATCTAAGCGGTATCGTCGAGGACCTTCTGCAGCAGCTTCGGGCAATGCGCTACACTGATATCCGTATCTTCCGGCCCGACGGGGAGCGCTATATTCCCGAGAGCATCTCAAACGGGAACTGAAGAGTTGGTACTCCCGGAAGACCCGTCCATTGAACTGCTGAGGGACCTCCTGTCAGGCGGCGGACCTGACGAAGAGCTCTTCCGGTCCGCCCATCTGAAGCTCCTCGAGGAGATGGGAGGCCGCGTCTACCTGAGGGGTCTGGTGGAGATATCCAACAATTGCCGGAAGAACTGCTTCTACTGCGGCCTTAGAAGGGACAATGCCTCCATCGACAGGTACTCCATGCGGCCGATGGAGATAATGGGATCGCTGCGGAGAGGTTACCGGCTGGGACTGCGGTCCTTCCTCCTGCAGTCCGGGGAACTCCTGGGAGAGGAGCATCTGGAGATGGTGGCCGGGATACTCAGGAGCTGTTCTTCCACCATGCCCGGGGCCAGGATGGTCCTGTCCCTCGGGGAGTTGCCGGAAGAGATCTACGACAGGCTCAGGATCGCCGGGGGGCACAGGTACCTGCTGCGGATAGAAACATCCTCCCCTGTACTCTACGGCCATTTTCACCCTGATGATCCGCTTCATTCCCACGGCGCCAGGCTCAGGGCGCTGGAGTACCTGAGGGATTCCGGATGGCAGACGGGTACCGGGGTCCTCATCGGGCTTCCGGGGCAGACGGTCGAGGACCTGGCCGAGGATATTCTATTCATGAAACGGATGGATATGGACATGGTGGGCATGGGACCGTACATAGAGAGTCCCGGCACACCGCTTCTGGAGCGCGCGGACGAGATATTCCCCGCTGAGACGCGCATCCTTCTCACGCTGCGTATGATAGCTCTCACACGTCTCGCCCTCCCCGGGGTCAACATAGCGGCAACCACGGCCCTTCAGACACTCAGCGTCAGCGGTCTCGAAAGGGGCCTGCTTGCCGGTGCCAATGTGGTAATGCCAAACCTTACCCCGGAAAGATACAGGGAGAGCTACAATCTCTATACCGGCAAGACCCGTGTAAGAGACACTCCGTCCGAAATGATTGACGACCTCAGGGACAGGTGCCTGGCCATCGGCAGGGAACTGAGCCTGTACGACCCCGGGGATCCGCCCCACTTCAAGGAAAGAACAGGCAGAGGGGAATCTCCCGATGACGACCGATAACATGGAGCTGCTCCTGAATGTTCTTCACAAGACAGGGCTCAGTCCGGAGGAAGCCCTCGAGCTCCTCAATGCCCGTCTGACACACCATCTCGGGTTCGCCGTGGTGGATGGAGGCAGGGGAATCAGGTCCGCACTGCCGGAAATCGTCCTGGCAAGCGGCAAGAGCACGGAGGAGATACTGGATGTCACGGACAGCCTCCTTTCCAGTACGGGACTTGCCATTGTATCAAGGCTGGAGCCGGAGTTCAGCGGCCGGGTACTGGAAAGGTTCCCGGACGGTGAGTACCATGTTCGGGCAAGGATGTTCGTCGCCGGCGATTACCGGGGAGGACCCGGTCCCGGGGAGGGTTCCGTCGCCCTGGTCTCGGCCGGCACCTCGGACCTGCACGCAGCTGAAGAGGCGGCCGTGGTCCTCGAGGTGATGAAAGCGGATATCAGACGTATCTACGATATCGGGGTAGCGGGTCTTCACAGGCTGTCGGAGACCCTTCCCGTCATCAGGGCGGCATCGGTCTGTCTGGTGTTCGCGGGCATGGACGCCGCCCTTCCAACAGTTCTCGGCGGTCTTTACAGAGGTCCGGTGGTTGCTGTGCCGACGTCAACAGGATATGGTACGGCTTTCGGGGGCGTGACGGCTCTTCTGTCGATGCTTAACTCCTGCAGCCCCGGGATATGCGTCATGAACATTGACAACGGCCTCGGGGCGGCCGCCGCCGCTCTGAGAATGATAAGGAGTCCGGAGTAGATGTACCTGATAACCGGAGGAGCCGGGTTCATAGGCAGCAACATAGCCAGGGAAGCCCTGAGAAGGGGCCATGAGGTGACTATCCTCGACAACTTCTCCACCGGCCACTGGTCCAATCTGGCTGATGTCCGGGGAAGAGCCCGGATAGTGGAAGGTGACATCAGAAGCTATCATATCGTCAGAAAGGCAATGGAGGGAGTCAGCGTCGTCTTTCACCAGGGGGCGTTGCCCAGCGTGCCAAGGTCCATAACCGATCCGATAACCACAAACGAAGTGAACGTCCAGGGAACTCTGAACATACTTCACGCAGCGCTGGACGCCGGATGCAGAAGGATCCTGTTCGCCTCTTCCTCCTCCATCTACGGTGACGCCCCTGAAATGGTCAAGAGCGAGGACCTCCATGTCAGGCCGCTTTCCCCCTACGCCGTCAGCAAGCTGGCAGGTGAGAAGTACATGCAGGTCTTTCACCATATCTACGGCTTGGAGACTGTCGCGCTGCGCTACTTCAATGTGTTCGGACCCTACCAGGACCCTGACAGCCCCTATTCAGCCGTGATACCTCTATTCATCCGGGCATACCTGGAAGGGCGGAGACCCATGATCAACGGTGACGGGAAGCAGTCCCGCGATTTCACCTACATCGACAACGTGGTCCATGCCAACCTCCTTGCAGTCGAAGCCCCGGAAGCCGCCGGGAAGGTGATGAACATCGCTTGCGGCGACAGTATCACGGTCAACCATCTGGCGGAGGAGCTGGGCCGTCTTACAGGCAGGTCCGACATTACCCCGGAGCACGGCCCTCCCCGTGCCGGTGACGTGAATCACAGCAGGGCTCACATAGGACTTGCAGCCGATCTTCTCTCCTACAGTCCGGTCATCGACTTCAACGAAGGACTGAAAAGAACAGTATCTTTCATGCAGCAGCGCCGGGACTGAACCCCCGGCGCTGCATCGGAACCACGCAGGAGAACAGTCCACATCCACGGGAGGTGGCTGTATGGAACTACTGAAGGGCAGAGCCTTCATCCTGGCGGATGGAGCCATAGGCGAATACCTCTTCTCCCTCGGCTATCCCGGCTCCTATCTGGCCTCGGAGGCTGTAATCAGATCCCCTGAGATACTGGCCAGCGTACATAGGGACTATGCCGAAGCGGGGGCCGCGATACTCACCACGAATACTTTTGACGCGAATGTCGCCAAGCTTGACGGCAGGGGGCTGGCCGAGAGATGCGAGGAGATCAATTACAGGGCGGTGGGTCTGGCCGGAAGGAACAGGAAGTGCTCAATAATGGGTTCCATAGGTCCGCCGGCAAGCGGAAGATCATTCTCGACCGAACCCTTTGACGGCGGCAGGCTGAGAGAGATCTTCGGACCCCAGATAGCGGGACTGCTGGCAGGAGGCGTGGATATGATACTTCTGGAGACCCAGATGGACCCTCCGCAGGCCAGAGCGCTCTTCGATACAGTGAGGGAATTCTCCTCGGATATACCCGTGGCAGTGAGCTTCACCTACGGTCAGGACCTGCTCACTCCCTCGGGGTTCTCCATCGCCGATTCCATCGAGGCCTTCGTGAACACGGACATAGTCATGCTCGGGGCCAACCACGGTACCGGCCCTCTTCAGTTCATGGACATTCACCGCAGGCTGTCTTCGGAATCCCCCTTCCCCGTGATGCTGCAGCCGAATTCAGGCATAGGGAAGTACAGCGACGGAAGGTTCGTGTTCCCGAGGAATCCGGATCATTTCTGCAGATGCATGCTCTCATGCGCAGACGGGAGTACGGCTCTACTGGGCGGGTGCTGCGGCACCACCCCGGAATTCATTTCCATGCTGTCAAGGAGGATGACGGCGGAACCCGTGGTCAGGGTCTTTTCATCACCATCCCTGGAGGAGCCTGAAGAACAGGAAGTGAGGACAGTGACCGGAGACCCCCCGGTCCTCTCGTCCCAGCTGGCGGCAAGGGACGCTCTCATAATAGAGCTGCTCCCGCCCAGGGGAGGAGACCTGTCGGCGTTCGCATCCCGGGCGGACAGGCTGCGGAAGTACGCGCCTGTCACGATCAGCATCCCTGACTCCCCCATGGGCAAGGTCCGAATGTCACCCTGCATATCCGGTCTCTATCTCAGGGACAGGCTCGGAGTCGAGCCCCTGGTTCACTTCGCCCTTCGGGACAGGAGTCTCACAAGGATACAGTCGGATCTGCTTGCGCTGTCAGGAAGCGGCCTTCAGGCCATATTCCTCATATCGGGGGACCCTCCCTCGCTCGGGGACTATCCGGAATCCACAGCAGTCTACGATCTGACTACGGAGCAGACCCTTCTGCTGCTCCGCAATCTGTCAATGGGTGTGGACCTCAACGGACGGAAGATCGGCAGCGGAGCGGGATTTTTCCCCGGGAGCGCGGTTTCACTGGGCGATCCCTGCGCGCGGGACAAGCTTGAAAGGCGCTGGGAGGCCGGATGCAGGTTTTTCATAAGCCAGCCGGTATTCTCAATGAAGACGCTGGAGGAAGCCGGGGACCTGCTGGAGGAGTTTCCCGTGCTGCCGGCCCTGATGCCCTTCCGCAACAGGTACTCCGCCGAGTACCTCGCCGCAGAGGTGCCGGGAATATCCATTCCAGCGGAACTCCTTGACAGGATCAGGGAACTGGATGACGGTGATGTTCCGGGATATTCCCTGGATCACCTTTCCCGGCTGATGGATCAGATGAGAAAAATGGTCTCCGGCGTATACCTGGCCGGTTCCCGGAAGGGAACGGCAGATCTGGCGGAAGCATGGCGGCGGAACTGATAGTCTTCGACCCTCTGGAGACTCTTCCCGAGGAGGACAGGGTCCTGGCCAGGAGCGGATGTCCTCCCTCCCGAAGGGGGCGCTTCGGTGCGGAGGCCAGGGAAGCCATCGAAAGTCTTTCGAGAGCGGCCCAACCTGAAGCCATTGTAAGCACGATGGACGTAAGGGTCATAACCGAGGATGAAGTGGTGACCGGGGAGATGCATCTGAAGAGCGCCTCGCTGGCCCGTTTCATGAAGGGGGCCGAGAAGGTGTCGGTCTTCCTTGTCACACTGGGGTCCCGGCCCGAGAGGGAAGCCCGACGACTCCAGGATGAGGGATGCTATACCAGGTCGTTCTTCCTGGACGCTGCGGCGTCCTGCATGGTGGACAGGCTGGCCCGGGAGCTTCACAGGAGACTCACCGGGGAATTTCCCGGCTGCAGGGCAACGGCGAGATTCGCTCCGGGCTTCGGGGACTTCTCCCTAGCAAGTCAGGAAGATATCATCGTACATCTCGGGGGAGGCTCCATCGGGGTCTCACTGCAGAGGGATTCGTACACTCTATTACCGGTCAAGAGCGGAACGGGAGTCATCGGATGGATCAGTCTGAAAAGCTGAGGGAGCTGCTTCGCGGCAGGATCGTATTCCTGGACGGGGCCACGGGGACCGAGCTGATGAAGAGGGGGATGCCGCCCGGCATTCCCACGGAACTGTGGGCAATGGAGAACTCAGGAACCCTCATGGACATCCATTCGGATTACGTCAGTGCAGGTGCCGATGTGATACTCACATGCACTTTCGGCGGTACGGGCAGCAAGCTCGGGGACCCCGAGCTCGTGGAGCCGGTGAACCATCGTCTGGCGGAATGCGCTTTCAGAGCTTCCGGCGGGACCGCGATCGTGGGCGCCAGCATGGGGCCCACGGGACAGCTCCTCCATCCCTCGGGAACGATGAGCTGGCTGGATGCCTACAGTGAGTTCAGCAGGCAGGCCAGGGCCTTGACCTCCGCCGGAATAGACATCTTCTTCCTGGAGACGTTCTCCGACCCCAGGGAACTCAAGGCCGCCGTCCTGGCGGTTCGGGACGCCTGCCCGGAGGGCTTTATATCGGCTCAGATGACCTTCGGTCACGGAGGTCTCTCTCTCTCCGGAACCTCTCCCACCGCTCTTGCGGCCTTGCTTGACCAGCTCCCGGTGGATGCCGCCGGAGCCAACTGCGGTGATGGTCCCGAGGAACTACTTCCGGTGATACAGGAGATGTTGCGGTTCTCCAGCAGGTGGGTTTCGGTGGAGCCCAACGCCGGACTGCCGGTGGACGGTGACTGGGAAATGACCCCGGCAAGGTTCGCCGGCTGGCTGGAGGACTTCGCATGGAGCGGAGTCTCCATCATTGGCGGATGCTGCGGAACCGGACCGGAACATGTGAGGGAATACGTTTCCCTTATCGGCAACAGGCCGGCGGCGGCCGTAAAGAACGAGCATATACGTCTGATCACTTCGGTGGACAGGATCGCAAGACTGGGACACGGTCTTCTGACCGTGGGGGAATCCATCAATCCCACCGGGAGGAAGAGCCTTCAGGGATCGATCCTGGCTGGCGATCCCCTCGCGGTAGTCTCACTGGCAAGAGCCCAGGGAAGGGCCGATGTGATCGACGTCAACCTGGGGCTGGAGAAGCTGCTGCCGGATCGATTCGTGGATGAGGTGTTCAGCAGGCTTTCCATCGGCCCCCCGGTCTCCGTGGACCTCTCGGACCCGGATAACATAGAGAGGGCTTTCAGGCAGACGGGAGGCGTCTGCATCCTCAATTCCCTCACCTCCAGCGAGAGATACATCGGTGACAGGATCGGCACTCTCCAGCGCCACGGAGGCTATGCCGTGCTGCTCCCGCTTGACGAACACGGTCTCGGCGAGAACCCGCAGGAGAGACTCAGAATACTGGAGAAGGGCATATCGATACTGAAGGAACACGGATTCCCGGAGGACAGGGTACTGGCGGATCCCATCGTCAGACCGGTCGGTACAGGGGCGGATCCCGGCCTGGTGCTGGAAACGCTCGGTCTCTTCAGGAAGAGGGGGCTGCTGACCATGGCGGGCATTTCCAACATCTCCCACGGAATGCCTGACAGAAACTCTCTCAACTGGACCCTGCTGGCATCCATGGGCACCAGGGGGCTGGACCTGGCCATAGTCGATGTGCTTGATCCCGCCACGGTATCTACCCACAGGAGCATCCGCATACTGACAGGCAACATGGAGCAGGTTGAGATGAGACTGCCGGAACTGGATCCCCAGTCCGTCAACCCCGACTTCCTGCAGATACTCCGGAAGAGCATCATAGTAGGAGACCAGAGACAGACGGAGGCTTCCGCCAGAGAGCTCCTGGAAAGCGGCCGCAGCGCGGAGGAGATAATCAGCGACGGCCTCGCTCCGGCCATGGAGAGAGTGGGGGACCTCTACAGCCGGAAAAAGCTCTTCCTTCCGCACCTGATAGCCGCTGCCGAAGCCTCCAGGGTCCTTACCAGGCTGCTGGCCCCTCACCTTGAGAGTGAGGGCGGCTCCGGGAGCCGGGGGAGAATCGTCCTGGCCTCGGTAAGAGGTGACGTACATGATATCGGCAAGAATCTGGTGGCCCTGTTCCTGAGTAACTCGGGCTTCAGCGTGACCGACCTCGGCAGGGATGTCCGGGCGGAAGTGATAGTATCCAGGGCGGAGGAGGAGAAGGCGGACATCATAGCTCTGTCGGCTCTGATGAGCACCACCGCACCGGAGATGGAGAAGGTCATCTCCATGGTGCGGCAGACGGGTTCCGGAACGAGGGTACTGGTGGGTGGAGCGGTCCTGACCAGGGAGTACGCAGAATCCATCGGCGCAGACGGTTATGCAGGTGATGCCCACGGAGCAGTCGGAGAAGCCGTGAGGCTGATGGAGGAGAAGAGCTAGAAATCTGGAAAGGGTTTGAGGACCCAGGTCCTGCAGACCGACTTGTACTCCTCTTTAAGCTCAGGTTCATCC
>JAFGPK010000053.1 GCA_016936235.1 Candidatus Fermentibacteraceae bacterium
CCGTTGTAGAGCGCGGGCTTGGGGGAGCAGCATGCCACGCTCTGTCCCACCAGGTTCACGTACTGCTGCATGGCCGGAGCCTCCAGCGGAGTGTACATGTTCAGCACGGTGGCTGCCACGGACCTGCCGAGGTAGTACTCCTCCACCTCGGTCATCTCGTGGCTGGCATGCTGGAAGGATTCGGCGATACTGAGGGCGCTCTGAACATCGTCGTCCTCGAGGACGTCAACGATGTCTCCCAGCCCGAAGGCCAGAAGGGATGCGAGGGCAATGCCGAAAATGGTCATCGTCCGCCTCCCCCCGTGGTCGTCGTGGTGGCGGAGGTGGATGACGAGGTGCCGGTGCCCTCTATGAGGTGTCCGGCAAGGAGAAACTGGTAGAGTTCCTCCGAGGTAACCCCCCAGGATGTCTCCATGCGGTCCACCATGGAGAAGTCCAGCTCAGGGTTCTCCCCGGCGTAGGTCTGTTCGATGTCCTCGTTGAATCCCCGGCCGGCCAGCATTATCTCGTCGGAGGTGACCCCGCCCGATGCTGACGTGCCGCTGGATGAACTCTCGATCGCTCCCGTCACGGCGGTCATGTGGATCCAGCCGGTCCTGTCCAGGGCTGTGGTGATCCTGTACCATTCCCCCTGGACCTCGTCTATCACTGCAAGGGTACCGAAGGTGACGGACTGGGTGGGGGAGGCGTAGAAGGCGGGCATGGGATAGATGAACTGGTTCTGGACCGCGATGGCGACCTGGTCCCCGGGCTGGGGCGGATCGTCCTCGGCGGTTGCCAGCAGAGTGAACATCAGAAGGGGTATCAGGACAAGTCTCATGGATAACCTCCATTTCATTGCAGACCGTAATAGGTACCCGTCCGCACTTCCCCGACCCTGCGGCCGGTTGCGGAATAATTCAGGTCAGGGTAATATTATAAAAGATGGGGGTCAGACATGTTATCCATGATGTTTTGCGCTCTAATGCTATCCCAGAGAGGTCTCGTACCGGTGGCGGTCCCGGTGGGGTCCGGCACCGGCCCGGAATTCCCCCAGCTTCCTGTGGAGGTGGAGCTTCTTTCACCGCCTCCGGGACAGTTGTACGTGGAGGACCTCTGGAGGGTCAGGCTTACCAACACTTCATCCGCGACCTTCTCCGTTTACCTCTTCGTTACCATCGAGGAAGCCTCGCAGGGTCTCCTGATGGACGCCACCACTTCGGTATTCCTGCTTCCCCCGGGCACCATGTACATGTCATCGGTGGAGCTTTCACCCATAAGCTCGGAGTTCTACGACAACGAGTTCGAGGAGAGCGTCGGCAGGATGGGGAATTTTCCCGACGGCACGTACATTGTCACCATCTATGTGTACGAGGACGGCGGAGGGATAATAGGCCAGGGCGGTGTCACGCAGACAGTCCGGAACCACACCGCTCCCGAGCTTCTCTATCCCATGGACGGCGAGATCGTTAACGAACCCCTCCCTCTCTTCACATGGCTTCCAGGCTTGCCCTCGGCTGATATCGACTACGACCTTCGGATTGTGGAGCTGCTTCAGGACCAGTCGCCCCAGAGCGCCATAACGGCAAATCCAGCGTTTTTCCTGGAGGAGGGAGTACCGGATCCCCAGCTGGCCTACCCCGTGATCGCCGATCCTTTCCAGTGCGGCCGGACGTACGGATGGCAGGTCGAGGGATTCTACCAGGGGGTATCCGTGGGCGCCACTGACGTATGGACTTTCACAGTACAGAGTTCCGGCTCCCCCGATGAGGAGGGATCGGGTATCTGGAGCTTCGAGACCGGTGACAGGGTCTACTGCAGTCCGGCCATTGCGCCTGACGGCAGCATAGTCTGCGGTAGCGACGACGGTTTCGTCTACTCCCTGGACCAGGCCGGAGTCGAGCAGTGGAGGTACGCCGCGGGAGGGCCGGTGTTCGGAGTGATTACGGCTGAAGACGGCAGGGTGTTCGCCACAGGGAACTTCGGCATCTGCTGCCTTGACGCTTCGGGCTTCGCAGTCTGGCGCAATCCACTGAGCGGAAGGGTCACCGCCTGCCCCATCATGCTGCCCTCGGGCATGGTATTCGCAGGGGCTGAGGGGGGCATTTTCCATGCCATAGACGGATTCACGGGAGAAACAGCTGATACGCTTCACGCAGAGGGGCAGATATACCTGTCAGCCGCGGCGGACAGGTCCGGGACCATACTCTTCTCCAGCGACGACGGGAAGCTCCATGCCGTTGGGTACTCGGCCGGAAGCGGTTTTCAGGAGATCTGGTCCTTCGGGGTGGACGAGGATATTGCGGGCGGCCCCGTGATATTCGGGGACAGGATATACGCCGCCGCAGGCAGGGAGGTGATGTGCCTGGACTCGGAGGGGAACGGTCTCTGGAGCAGCACCCTTCCGTCGGCCGTGTACACCGGTCCCGTGGTCTCCTCCTCCGGCGTGGTCTACGCCGGAACAGGCAGCGGAAACGTCTACGCCCTCAAGGGGGATACAGGCGAGAGGACCGGCGTCGTCCCGGCAGGTGCCGTCATCACTTCAACTCCGGCGCTGATGGTCACGGGGGCCATGGTCTTCGGATGCGAGGACGGGCGCCTTCACTGCTATTCGCCCTCGGGATTCAGCCTGTGGAAGTTCCAGACCGGTGACCAGGTGAGGTCCAGCCCCACTGTGGGCCTTGACGGCACCGTGTACTTCGGCAGCGATGACCACAGGATATACGCGGTGACTGGTTCGGGCGCCGGACCCATGACCGACGGATGGCCGCAGTTCTGCCTGGATTCGTCCAACAACGGCTCACTCGCCGCGGAAGGAGAGGGGGAGTGAGAATCTGGATCTTCCTGCCTCTCCTGGCGGCCTTCTGCGCCCTGGCAGGGGATAGCGGCATAAGGATCTCGGGCAGCTCGTCCTTCTATTCCCAGTACTCGTCGGACGAAACCGAATGGAGCCAGATGCCGGCGCAGTTCTGGAGGTGGAGGTTCAATCCCGTCCTGAACCTCTACGGTATCCCGGTGGTGGCCAGCGTGTTCGTCTCCTCCGAGGATAACATGGACAGGCAGAGCATGAACAGGATCTACATCTCGTCATCTCCCTCCGCTTCCACCAGGGAGGAGTCGGTGCTGTCGTTCATTTCCACCGTCGGGGTGGGCTCCTTCAATCCCTATTTCTCGGAACTGACCCTTAACGCGGCCAGCATAACGGGAGCGAACGTGGCCATAATGCCAGGGAACTTCTACCTCGCCGCTGCGGGGGGCAGGAACAGAAGGGGGGTGGAGCCCTCGGAAGACGGTCCCGGAGCTTACCAGAGGAGCATATACGCGGTGCAGACGGGACTCGGGTCGCCCTACGGCAGCCATCTCCACCTGTGCTTCCTCTACGGGAAGGACACCGAGGGATCCATCGCAGAGGACAGCACCTTCCGCATAACGCCTTCGAAGAACATGGTCGCATCGCTGGACTGGGGCGCAATGTTCGGCCGCGGTGTCTTCAGGCTGGAGGGGGAGGTGGCCGGGTCGATATTCACCAGGGACACCAGGAGCCCCGGGGTGGACACTGACAAGGTGCCCCAGTGGGTCCTGGACCTAACGGGAATAAACGTAAGCTCCGGCTTCGGCTGGGCCGTGGACCTCTCCTCATCGGTCAGGTTCTCCGAGAACATGCTCTCGCTGTCATTCAGCAGGGTTGACCCCGGGTTCGAGAGCATGGGGTGCCCCTACCTCAGGAACGACGAGATGTCGGTGGAAGCCGCGGGCGACAGGTACTTCATGGGGAGGAAGCTCTTCGCAGGGGTATTCTACAGGTGGTACAGGAACAACCTGCTTGACACCAGTGAGAACACCACCACCGGCAACTCCTGCGGCGTCAGGGCGGGCCTGGCCTTTCCCGGCCTTCCCAGGCTGAACGTAAGCTACTCGCCCTCCTCAGTTGAATCCGACGATACCACGGGGACGATGATCGAAACCTCCATGCTCTCCGTGTCCTCCAGCTATCGAAGGGATGTCTTCGGACTCGACCTGAACTCCTCACTTGCGGTGACGGTACACGATAACTCCATGGGAAGCGGCAGCGGCGACTACAGCATGGTCAGCGGCGTCCTCAGGGAAACCCTTTCGCTCCGTTATCCCGTGGTACTGACAGGAAGCCTTGCCGCTCGAAGGACCAGGCATGATGAGACAAGGGAATGGAACTACACCGGAGATCTGCGTGGAACATGGTATCCTTCTGAGGAACTTTCACTTACCCTTGGAGGGTATTATTCGAAGAGCGAGTCCGACAGGAGGATGGGCGTGGTGGCCGGGGGAGGGTTCCCCGTACTTGACTGGCTCACGGCGGAGGTCTTCGGCCGTTACGCTGACTACGCGAGCTCCACTGAAGAGGATGGGAGCATCGTAACCGGTGGAGCTGGGATGACCGTGGTCTGGTAGTCCTCTGTCCGCATGACAGCGGTCACTTTGACATCAGGTTGAAGACGCCGGACCATTGCGGGGACCCGTCTCCCGGATCCACGGCCATGGCCCTGCACCTCTCGGCCATTATCGCCGAGGGGATGTCGGAGGCGGACGAGAATATGTCCGCGGCTTCAGTGAAACGGCCTTTCCTGTACAGTTCCAGGGCTTCCGCGTAGAGTTTCATGGAAGCCTCCGCATCATCTGCGAGTTCACTCGACCTGCACACCAGCTGGTATATGTTCACCGGCTGCTGCTGCCCCACTACTCTGACGGTGTCCAGTTCCCTGTAGACGAAGCCTCCTCCGGCGTCGCGCATCGTATCCTCCGGCACCATTATGGAAGTCCCGTAGACCTTGTTCACGCCCTCCAGCCGTGAGCCCAGGTTGACGGTGCTTCCCATTATGGTGTAGTCGAAGCGCTTCTCGGAGCCCATGTTGCCCACCACCATGTCCCCCGTGGCCAGGCCTATCCTGGTGACCAGCTCCGGGTAGCCGTCCCTTACGAGATCTACATTCATGACCGAATGAGCCTCCTGGCACCGGAGGGCGGCGGAGCAGGCGCGGGCCGCATGGTCCTCCATGTGTATCGGAGCTCCCCAGAACGCTACTATCGCGTCCCCCTCGAACTTGTCTACCGTGCCGCCGGTATCCAGGATTATGTCGGTCATGGTGGTGAGATACCTGTTCAAAATGGAGACCAGCTCCTCCGGGGACAGCTTCTCCGAGATTCCCGTGAAGCCCTTTATGTCGGAGAAGAAAGCCGTCATCCGCCTCCTGTCGCCTCCGAGGACCAGCATTTCGGGATTATCGGTAACCTGTGCCACGACGTCGGGGGAGAGGTACTGGGAGAAGGCGCTTCGTATCTCCTGCTTCCTCCGGCTTTCGGAGCTGAAGAGGAATATTCCTCCGGCAAGCATGGTCAGTATCCCGGAGGTGGCCGGCCAGAGGGTCTCGAGCCAGTAGCCCTGCCTGAAGAGCAGGAATGAGGCCAGGAGAAGGGCTATGGTTGGAAGGAAGGCCAGCATCGCGCCCAGCGATATCCTTTTCACGGAGGACAGGAACAGGGCGGTGAGAGCCGATACCAGAAGAGCTGCAGCAATAGATACCCGATCAGGGTATTTATGTATGAAGTCACCGTTCAGTATGTTGTCTACTGCAGTTGCGAGCACTTCGACGCCGGGGCACTGGGGCGAATACGGTGTGGGCTTGAGGTCGTAGAGGGCCGGAGCCGCGTAGCCCACAAGGACTATGGCGTTCATGAACACGGTGGAATCAACCGGGCAGGGCTGCCCCATGGCCCTGGCGTTCAGCGCGGCTGTGAGGTCTGCCAGGGGGAAGCTCCTGTAGGTTCCCGCGGGGCCGTGGAATCTGAGCTGGAGCCTGCAGGCGTCCCCGGTCACCAGTGATACGTCGCCGATCGTCACACGGTGCGGGTGGACCTGTATTTCCGGCCTGCCCATGGCCATCCATGCCACCGCAAGTGGAAGGGATGGAGCGGTGCCGGATGGAGTGCCGCTGAGGAGCCTGATGCTCCTGAAGACTCCGTCGGGGTCCTGCCTGTCGCTGGTGCTGCTCAGCAAATCCGAACCCCTTGCTATCATCCCGTTGGGCGGTGTGCAGTACCATGCGGAATCCAGTCCGGCGTCCCCCGTGACCGTGGAAGGGATGACGGCATTGGAGGGAATGGGCGAGCCCTCCCTCTGGAGCAGGGCCATCACGAAGGTGGTGCCGCCCCTTGAGGCCACTTCACCGAACATGCTGTCCTCCACGGCGGAGTAGACCGAGGGGAGGTCGAAAAGAATGTCGAAGGCCACGACCTGGGCACCCCAGTCCTGGAGAAGGGCCAGCACATCCGCGTAGAGCTGCCTTGGCACCGGCCAGGGGAGGCGGTCCATTGAGCCGCCGTCGAGGAGGATGAGCACAACGCTGCTGTCCGCCTGCCCGGGAGTAGGGGAGAGCCTGAACCGAAGGTCCAGAGTGCTCCTCTCAAGATTATCGTGGAATTCGAGCCTTGATATGCCCCATACGGCGGATGTTACGAGAAAACCGGTAAGCAGCACCATGAGGGTGCGCACGGTCCTGCTGCGGGGGGAGAACCCCTCGGAGAACACTCAGGCTTCCCTCAACGGGTAGTCCGGTGGGAGAAAGGCCGCTGATCCGGCGTTCATTCCACCGGCACCTCACCGGGCGTAACCTTACCTATGTCAATGAGATATCTCCTGAGAGCCATAACCGCGTTCCTGTCGAACTGCGTGTCCATTCCTTCTATGAGGAGGTTCAGGGTTTTCGAGAGGGTGTAGGGATTCCTGTAGTGCCGTTTTGCCGTCAGCGCTTCGAATACGTCGGCCACGGCTATTATCCTTCCTCCTATGGATATTTCGTCACCCCTTAGACCGTCGGGATAACCCTTGCCGTCCATTCTCTCATGGTGCTGGGAGGCGAATACGGGCACCATCTCCAGGAGCCCCTCGAACTCGATGGAGGAGAGCATTATCCTGGTGTGCTGCACGTGTTTCCTGAGTATTGTAGTTTCCTCTTCCGAGAGTATGCCCGGTTTCTTCAGTATGCTGTCCGGGACGGCCAGCTTGCCGTAGTCGTGGAGCAGGGCTGCGTAGTAGATGGCCTCGGCCGTCGGCTCGTCCACGCCCATGTACTCGGCTATCTTCCCGGAGAGGAACGTAACGTCGAAGCTGTGACCCGCTGTCAGGGGGTCCCTGGCCTCGATTGAGACGGTGAGAGCCTTGATGAGGCCCTCGAACATTCTTCTGCGGCTCTCCAGCAGCCTGACGTTCTCTATTGTGACGGCTGTGTCCGTGGCCACTATCTCAAGGAATTCAGCGTCCCCGGAAGTGAAGGCACCGCTCTTCTTGTTGATAACCTGGAACACGCCTATGCAGACTCCCGAGGGATTCACCACAGGGGTGGTGATCATGTTGCGCGTTATGAACCCAGTGTTGTCGTCAATGGTCCTGTTGAATCTCTCGTCGTGGGTCACATCGTCAAGGATGAGGGTCTTCCCGGTCCTGAAAACGGATCCCGCGACGCCCTGACTGGCGTTGAAGCGGATCTCCTCCGTTTCCCCCTCCGCCACATATGACCACAACTCGTCGGTCTTAGGGCTGTAGAGGAAGACGGTGGAACGCTCCACGTCCAGCGCGTTGCTGGTCTCAGCCGCCAGCAGCGTGACCAGCGTATGGAAATCCCTGACCCTGCTTATGGCCCTCGTGATCCTGAGCAGGGCCCTGAACTGCATTGCCTCCGCATTGTCGTTGCTGAAGGGCATATTCTCCCGGATTCAGTTAATACGTTTCGAGGACGCGAATGCTTCGCCGGTTAATCTAACATGCCCGGACTGGCCGGGGGAGTGCGGTTTCAGGCGCTCCTGCCGGTCCTGACCGGAGCGGACTGCACCGGCAGCGCATCGAAGAAATCCCTTATCCTCCAGACACCGTCCTCCTTCACCAGCTGAACGTAGAAAGTGTTTCTGTTACCGAAAACCCCCCATGTCACCGGTACGAATGTCTCTCCATAAAGAGAAACCGGTTCTTCCGGGGTTACGCTGAAGAGCAGAAGGTACGCCTTTACCTCTTCGCCCGCGAGAAGGGTCTGCAGGAGTTCCCTTCCATCCATCGCCGCAAGGCCCGGATAGTCCTCCTGCAACCCGAAGAAGGAAAGAATGTTCTCCATCTGCCGGGGATGGTTGGCCATGACGGAGTCGATCTCGCTCCAGGCCGTCCTGGAGATCATCTCCATGCATGCGTCCGGATCTCCCGACAGTATCGAGTCGCGGAACGCAGGCAGCACTTCCCCCGGGCTCTCCGGAGAGGCCAGGAGCAGCGCCGTCATCGTGAGGACAAGGTTGATCACACCAATCACCCTTCCTGTCTCAGGCTCCCACATCGGACCCGCAGCGCGTATAATTGTTGTTCGCGCATAATCTATGGAATGGAGCCTGAACATGTCCACACTGCCCGCCGTCGCCATCGTCGGAAGGATCAACGTGGGGAAGTCCACGCTGTTCAATCGCATCGCCGGTGGACGAATAGCCATCGTTGATGAGCAGCCCGGGGTAACCAGGGACAGGAAGATGGCTCCGGCCCACTGGACCGGGCATGATTTCCTTGTGATAGATACCGGCGGGCTGGAACCGGGAAGCGGGGATGTCTTCCAGGAGAGCATCGAAAGACAGGTCGGCATGGCGCTGGACGAGGCCGACGCAGTCATCATGGTGGTGGATGTGACGGAAGGCGTGCATCCTTACGACCGAGAGGCGGCGGAACTGGTCAGACGGTCGGGCCTGCCCTTTTTCCTGGCGGTTAACAAGGTCGACAGCGATCGAACCATGGGTCTCGTCTCCGAGTTCTACTGTCTGGGGCTGGGAGAGCCATGGCCGGTGAGCGCCATGCACGGTCACGGTTCCGGGGACCTTCTGGACGAGGTTGTAGCGGTGCTGCCCTATGCAGAGGAAGAGGTCTACACGGGTCTCTCTATGGCCGTGGTTGGCAGGCCAAACGTGGGAAAGAGCTCCATCGTGAACCGGCTCTGCAAATCGGAGCGGAACATAGTCAATGACATGCCCGGCACTACAAGGGATTCCACCGACATCATCGTGACCACCGGCGAAAGCCAGGTCCGGATAGTCGATACGGCAGGCCTCCGCAGGAGGTCCAGGAAGATGGACGATATAGAGTTCTACAGCACCGTGAGGGCATGGAAGTCCATTGCCAGGGGTGATGTGGTGCTTGTGGTGATGGACGGTTCGGAGTATCCTGTCCAGCAGGACATCCGCATCGCCGCCAAGGCCTGGGAGATGGGCAAGGGAGTGGTGATAGGAGTGAACAAGGTGGACCTCGGACTGGACAGGGAACTATGGACCGCGAGCATCGTCCAGCGATTCAACCAGGCCAGGTTCATGCCCATTCTCTTCTTCTCCGCCCTGACCGGCCAGGGAATCGGGAAGATACTGCCCGCCATATTCGATGTGGGTGCGGTCAGGGCTTCGGAGCTTCAGACCTCCGAAGTCAACAGGGTACTCCACAAGGCGGTTGAGGAGGTGCAGCCTCCCTCGCCCCGCGGCAGGCCCGTGAAGTTCTACTACGCCACCCAGGTAGGGCACCATCCCCCCAGGTTGCTGGTTTTCGTGAACCGCCCGGAGGACATCCCGGAGAATTACAGGCGATACCTGGAGAACAGCATAAGGGAAGTGCTGGGTATGCAGGGGGTACCCCTCAGGATCATCTACAGGAAGAGAAAGCACTGACATGACGGTGTACGATCTCGCCTATCCGGCTGTGGCGTTCCTTCTGGGGTCGGTGCCGTGGTCTTTCATCATAGGCAGGATAAGGGGATTCGATATCAGGGAGTCCGGTTCCGGCAATACCGGGGCTACCAACCTGTTCCGGGTTTGCGGAAAGAGGGCGGGTCTGGCCGGGCTCCTGCTGGACGCTCTGAAGGGCGCGGTCCCGGTTCTGGCCGCCACCCGCGGTATATCCGGGCTCACCCCGCCGGTGGGCGAATGGGCGGTGTCGGCCGCAGGCATATGCGCGGTCCTGGGGCATGTGTACAGCCCGTGGCTCCGGTTCAGGGGCGGGAAGGGCGTGGCCACGACCCTTGGCGTGATACTCGTCCTCTCACCGTTCAGCGTCCTGTCCGGCCTGGCTGTGTTCATCCTGGCGCTGCTGACAACAAGGTACGTCTCACTGGGTTCCATCGCCGCCGCGGTGGCGCTGATACCATCGGTCTTCGTATTCAGGCCGGACTCACCGCCCGTGCAGATTTTCGTCTGCGCGGTGGCGGTCCTGATTCTGGTCAGGCACAGATCGAACATGGTGAGGCTCCTCAGGGGCAAGGAGAACAGGTTCAGCCTTCGGGGAGGCAAAGATGGCTAACTGGAGCCCCGGACGGCTTCTGCTCCTTATGGAGAGCCTTGTATCCAAGGATCTCAAGGTCAGGTACAAGAGGTCGGTCCTGGGATTCGCCTGGTTCCTGCTGAAGCCCCTGTTCAGCATGATTGTCTACTATTTCGCCTTCACGCGGATACTGAGGTTCGGCGGCGCCATTCCTCATTTCTCCCTTTTCCTTCTCACCGGCCTGTTGCCCTGGAACTTCTTCTCCTCCTCCCTCAGTGCCTCCACCGGCAGCCTCCTTGACAATCACAGGCTCATCAGGAGCATATATTTCCCAAGGATGGCTCTCCCGGTCGCAGAAGTCGTGGCGAACCTGATACACCTTCTGCTTGCCCTTCTCGTGCTGGAGTCGGTCCTGATGATCTTCGGCCATTACCCGGGCTTCTCCATTGTCCTTGCCATTCCCGCCCTGGTGCTGTTCACCCTCATGACCGCGGGCATCGGTATGCTGCTGTCCGTGGGCAACGTGTTCTACAGGGACGTAAAGCAGTTCGTTGAAGTGCTCCTTCTGGCCTGGTTCTACTCCTCGCCGATCATATATCCGCTTGACTCCATAGGGGTGGACATAATCGGATCCGGGGGATTGCTGACAGCGCTCAAGTTCAACCCTGTGGCCGGTTTCATGGAGATAATGCACTCGGTATTCTACGCGGGCACCTGGCCCCCCGCATGGTGCTGGATATCACTCTGTTCCTGGTCCCTTCTGTTTCTTCTCGCCGGTGTCGCAGCCTTCCGGAAGGCGGAGCCGGTGGTCGTGAAGGAGCTTTGACATGGGAAAGGGAAGTATCAGGATGGACGGGGTGACGCTGGATTACAGGCTCTACCATGACAGGGCCGTCACACTTCGAGAAACGATGCTGAACCTGTTCAACAGGAAGAGCAGCACCGAGCATTTCAGGGCCCTTGACAACATCACCGTCCATATTGACCGGGGGGAGACGGTGGGCCTTGTGGGAGCCAACGGGGCCGGCAAGTCCACCATGCTGAAGATACTGGCGGGGGTCTATCGCCCGACCTCCGGTACCGCATGCACCGAGGGCAGGATAGCGTCTCTCCTCGACCTGGGAGTGGGCTTCCATCCGGACCTGACCGGCGAGGAGAACCTGATGCTGAACGGTGCGCTGCTGGGGCTGGGCCGCAGCGACATGAAGGAACTGGTTCCCGGGATAGCCGGATTCGCCCAGCTCACTCGATTCATGGACACGCCTGTCAAATACTATTCCAACGGCATGTTCATGCGCCTGGGTTTCAGCCTCGCCACCGCCGTCGACCCTGACATACTGCTCATCGACGAGGTACTGGCCGTTGGTGACGCCCAGTTCCAGGACAAGTGCTACCGACGCATCTGGGAGTTCAGGGAGAGGGGCAAGACCATAATCTTCGTGTCCCATGACATGGAGGCTGTCTCCAGGCTCTGCAGAAGGGTTATCTGGCTCAGTGAGGGAAGAGTGGTGAAGGACGGCGGTCCGGAGGAGGTGCTGTCAGGTTACCTGGAGAGTTCGCAGATAAGGAATTCCGATACCACAGCATCACCGAGGGAATGGGGAAGCAGGGAGGTATGGTTCGATGCTGTCACCATCAGGAACGGCAGAGGAGCGCCATCCAGGACCTTCCGCAGGGGGGAGAGAATGGTGGTGGACACTCTGATCAGGAGCCGTCTGCCCCATCCCGTTGAAGGAGTGATATTCGGTTTTTCCATTCACAGGAGCGATGGGGAGAGCGTCATAGCGACCAACAACCTGGAGCTGAACCAGCCCCTGCTCAGGATCGACGGGTCCGGCAGGGCCAGCATCGGAATAGACCTGGAGATCGAGGAGCCGGGGGCCTACCTGCTCGGTATCGCCCTTACCGACCCGACGGTCTCAAAGGACTACCACTGGCGGGAGTGCTTCTACCCGGTGACCCTTCTGGAGGAGAGGAAGGAACCTCCCCTGAGACTCGCCGGAGCCGTCTGGAAACAGGAATGAGCTTCATTCTCAGGCACAGGTATGCGGCCCTGATAGTCGCCGTGCTCATTCCCAGGCTGGCCTGGTTCGCGCTGCTGGGAGGAACCCTTCCCGAACCCGTCCGTGACCAGGTCGTCTACATTTCCGCCGCCGGGAGGATAATCACGGGCGAAGGGCTGTCCTTCAGCAGGGAAGACGGATGGCTCAGGCACAGGATGGTGACGCAGGAATCGTTCAGGGACACCTGGGCGATGGACCCGGATTACATTTTCGGTATCATTCCTGTGGAGACCCCCACGGCGGCCATCGAGCCGGGCTACCCCCTCATGCTGGCCTGCGTATTCTTCGTTACAGGCCCCTTCACCGGAGGCGTGTTCCTTCTCAACTGCCTTTTCGCACTCGCAGGGGCATGGGCCGTCTGGACACTGGTGTGCGAGAACTGGGGCGAGAGACAGGGAATACTCGCGGCGCTGCTCTGGTCCGTCTACCCGTACTACGTATACTACAGCGCCTACGCCATGACGGAGACCGTGCACTTCTCGCTGCTTCCCCTGATAGCGCTTCTCACGTTCAGGGCGTGCAGGGGGCGCTGGTCAGCCCTTCTAGCAGGGGTTTCCACGGGATTCCTGTTCCTTGTACGGAGCACGGCGTTATTCCTCCTTCCCCTGCAGACCGTATGGCTGTTCGCGAAGAGGAAATGGAGGGAAGCGCTGCTCGCGGCCTGCGGCTTCATCCTTTGCTGTATCCCGTGGGTGGTGCGCAACCAGATCCAGCTTGGCAGCCCGGTTCTGATGCCGACCAAGGGTGCCCTGAATCTGTGGATGAGGAACAATCCCGACCTTCTGGAACTTGAGGGTATAGAGATACCGGGATTCGTCCGTGAGAGCATCAGCAGGAGGGACCTGCTGGAGTATCCTTCAATGGAGGGAGCGCTGACGGAGGTTGAGAGATCGGACCTCCTTATGGAACGGGCAAGGGATTTCATTATGGCAAATCCGGTCCTGATTGCCTACCTGACCGTTCTGAGGGCAGGCAACTTCCTTTCTCCGGCGGGAGCCACACTGGACCATCCAGCTGTGGTGCTGTCGGGTGTCCTGATATACCTTCCCATGCTTGTCCTCGGCATCATCGAGGCAGTCAGGAGAAGGAGGGACGGAAGGATCCTGTTCCTGGCCCTGACCTTCCTCCTGTACCTGGCACTGCATTCGCTGGCTCACGGAGGCGTCCGCTACCGCCTGCCGGTGGACATGGTCCTGATCGTCCTGGCCTCTCTCTTCATAGGCAGGAGAGCCGGCTGGGAAGGACCGACGGGACCCGTTATGGTGGAAGACGGGGATCGAGTGAAGGAATGAAGGTACTGGTGACAATCGATGACCTGGGCATGTCCCCCGGGATCAACGCGGCCGCCGCCGTTCTCCTTCCCACAGGCGTGGTGGGGTGCGTCAGCATCATGGCCACCGGACCGGCACTCATGGAAGCGGTGGAGATATCCATGGGGAGCCGCGCCATGGTTTCGGTACACCTGAACTGCCTCCAGCCGCCATTCCTGACCGGTGGGGAGTTCCCCTCTTCCCACGAGACATGGTTCCTGAAGGGCCGCAGACTGGCGGGCAGGGTCAGGGAGGAATGGAGCAGGCAGATCGAGAAGCTGCTTTCCTGCGGTCTCATGGTAACCCGGCTGGACAGCCACCATCACATCCACAACGCCCCCGGGCTGCGGGACGTGACCCTGGAGCTGGCGCGTGAGTACGGGATATCCGCGGTCAGGGCCGCGGTCCTTCCTGACAGGCGAAGAAGCCTGGAGGCCCTCCTTCTGGACTGGATGGGCAGAAGGCTTGCCGGGGCCGCGAAGTCCCGGGGTATCTCCACACCTGACGCCATGCTTGGATTCTCGGCGGCCGGGAGCATGAGCAGGGAATACCTGGAGGAGATGGAAGAAGGAATCCGTGGGGCAGGAACCGCGGAACTGGTCACGCATCCGGCCGTTTCTCCGGAATGGTCCCTCTACCAGCCCCTGGAACTGGAACTGATGCGCTCCGATTGGTTCAGGCGATGGCTGTCCGCGCGCTGACTCTCAGGATACTCCTGCTGGCGCTGGCGGCAAGGCTGCTGGTCTTCGCCTCCGCCACCAGGGACGTGTTCCCCGTGGGCGAGGGGAGAACCCAGGCGGACCTGGCGGTCAACATCCTGGAGGGCAACGGTTTCATGCTCTCAGAGAGCATGCTCCACCCGGAGAACGAGGCCGGGGCGCCCCTTCTCTTCAGGCGCTCCTTCGAATTCTACAGGAAGGTGGACGGTTACTACGGAGCCCTCAGGCCCGGCCGGCCCACTGTGTTCCTCGTACCGGGATACGCCCTGTTCATGGCTGGAATCTTCGGTCTTTTCGGCCCCTTCGACTACCTGGCCGTTCGGGGCGTGCAGCTGCTGCTCGGACTGATCACGGTATACATAGGACTCAGGATCGCAGGGCGGTTCCTGAAAGGCAAATACCTCGTCCTTGCCGGGCTGTTCCTCGCCCTGGATCCCTTCGAGCTCTATTACGAGGCTGTACCTGCGACACAGGCGCTGTTCTCCCTCTTCTTCCTGCTCGCGATACTGCTTTCCATGCGTCTGATGGACGCGGCCACCCGGCGCGGCGGATACCTGCTGCGGTCAGTCCTTGCCGGTTGCGCATGGGCGGCAGCCTTCTATGTCAGACCGGTATCGCTTCCAGTCATGTCTCTGGCCGCGGTCCTGCTGTTTTTCGCTCCACTTGTGGGAAGGATCCTCGCTCGGCGCGATGGGGGTTCCTGTGAAGTTACCGGAGGTATCCTCTCGCTCAGGGGAGCCGCTTCGGCGATGACCATGCTTGGAGTGTTCGCCGTGCTCATGCTTCCCTGGGGGCTCCGCAACCAGTCCGTGACCGGGACCTTCAGGATAATGCCCGCGCAGGGCGGGGTGAATCTATGGGAGTACAACGGAAGGATATTCACCGAGCACTTCCAGGGGGAGGCGCAGGGTGCCCTCACCCTCTACGGAGGCATCCGGAGGGAGTACATGGGCAGGCTGAACTCACCTGAACTGGCTCAGTTCCCGGAATTCACCGACGAGCCGGAATGGACGAGGGACAGTGTTCTCTATAGCAGGAACATCCGCTTCATGATCGCCAATCCCGTACTGACCATGAGGCTCATCACGCTCCGTTTCGTGGAGATGTTCAAGCCCTTCCCGCTGAACTCGTTCTCACCGCTGTACACCCTTGCGGGACTGCTTGCCATGTTCCCCGTGCTGTTCTTCCTCTGGGGCGGCGCCGCAAGGTGCGCGTTCCACGGAGGCATAGCAGGGTTCTTCCTGTCGACCCTGGTGGCCGGGTATACCCTCATGCACCTGCTGACGGCAACGGGCACTCCTCACAGGGTCGCCATCGATTTTCCCATGGCCATCCTGGCTGTTCTGGGCCTTTCCTACTCCGTCGGGAGGTTCACCGCCTGGAGGGAACTCCGAAGTGGCTGATGCCGTCATGCTTCTGGTGAAGACCCATGCCTTCGGCGATGCCCTGATGTGCACGCCGGCGGTTCGGGAGCTGGTCCGGGACGGGAGGACCATCTGGGCTCTCACAGGACCTTCCGCCTCACCTGTATGGGAGAGGGTCCAGGGTATCAGCAGGGTATTCGTGGCTCCGGTCCCCCCATCCGGGGCCGCCGACGGCATGAGGCTCCTGAAATGGACCCTGGGCATGCGCGGGGAGCTTCGCGGGACGGACAGCGCCCTTGTTTTCCAGGGCTCACCCTTCATCAGGAGGTGGGTGAGGTTTCTGACCTCTTCCAGAGTGGTTTCCTGCGGAGGGAACTCCCTTGGCTCCTGGGAGACGGTCTATCCCCTGGAGCCCGGGGAACTCGCAGGGCAGGCCTTCGCCAGGGTGGCGGGAGTGGAGGTCTCCGACTGGAGACCGGAGTTCCCGGTGAAGGAAGCCGAGATGAGATGGGCAGAGAAACTGGGCCTTCCTTTCCCCCTTTTCGCCATAGCCCCGGGTGGAGGCAGGAATCCCAGGGACACTGTGATGGAGAAGAGATGGATGCCGGAAAGGTACGCCGAGCTGGCCGGCAGGCTGTCATCCGCCGGGATCGGAACGGTACTGCTGGGAGGCGGAGACGACAGGGCCGCGGCTGCGGAGATGGCCCGATTCAGCAGCTGCGGTCTTCTGGACATGACGGGAAGGACCACCTGGGGGCAGACGGCGGCCATACTCGACCGGTGCTGCGGCTTCCTGGGAGCGGACAGCGGAACCGCGCATCTCGCGGCAGCAAGGGGGATCCCGTCGGTTGTTCTCTTCGGACCCTCATCGCCTTCGGCCCTCTACCCGGAAGGTCTGATAATTCCGGTGACGGCCTGCGTCGACTGTTCTCCGTGCTATTCCAACAGCCTCTTTCCCGGATGCAGGAATGACCGGGCCCTGTGCATGGAGTCCATTGAGCTGGAAGATGTATGGCCGGCCCTGGTCCGGGTGCTTGACAATCCGCCGGAAAGGGCCGAATGAAGATAGCGGCCGTGAACCCGCCGTTCCTTCCGGATTACAGCAGGGGGCAGAGAAGCCCGGCCGTGACCAGGAGCGGCACCCTGTACTATCCCATCTGGCTGGCCTACGCAGCCGGGGCGCTGGAGCAGGCCGGTCACGAAGTCGACCTTGTCGACGCACCCGCGGAAGGGCTGGACGAAGGGCAGGCAAGGGACAGGGTTCTTGCCGGCGGTCCGGGCCTGGTCGTTGTGGAGACTTCCACGCCTTCAATAGAGTCCGATGCCTCCTTCGCCGACGGACTGGCCGGCGAGGGTATCACGGTGGTGCTCGTGGGAACCCATCCGTCCGCGCTTCCTGAAGAGACACTTGAGCTTGGAGAGCTTTTCCAGGGGGTGGTGACCGGCGAGTACGAACTTCCGCTGCTGGGTCTGGCCTACGCCCTGGAGAAGGGTCTCGACCCTGCCGAGGTGAAGGGCCTCTGCCTAAGGACACCGGGCGGAGGGTCCTTGCGCACCGGTGAAGGGGAGAAAGTGGAGGACCTGGACTCCATCCCCTGGGTCAGCAGGGTGTACGCCAGGCACCTTGACATTCCCAGGTACAACAATCCCAACGCCCTTCACCCCCAGGTGATGATCATGGGAGGCAGGGGCTGCCCGCACGGCTGCACGTTCTGCGTATTTCCCCAGACCCTCCAGGGCAGGAGGTTCAGGAGGAGATCAGTGCGGGACATAACCGGGGAGGTTCTCTGGGTTCAGGAGCATCTGCCCGGGGTCAGGGCCGTCTTCTTCGAGGACGATACCATTTCCGCCGACACGGGGAGACTGCGGGAGCTGGCCGCCTCCTTCGTCCGCAGTGGAGTGTCCGTATCCTGGACCTGCAACATGCGGGCCGATGTGGATCTCGAGACCCTCAAGCTCTGCGCGGGGTCGGGTCTGCGTTCGGTTTGCGTCGGCTTCGAGAGCGGAAGCGACAGGATGCTGGAAGCCATGCGCAAGGGTATAACGGCGGACATGTCCAGGAAGTTCATGGAGAACGCTAGAGCGGCGGGGATACTTGTCCACGGCTGCTTCATGGTGGGAACTGCGGGGGAGACCAGGGAGACAATGGAGGAAACCCTACGGTTCTCCCTGGAACTGGACCCCGACACCGCGCAGTTCTACCCGATGATGGTCTACCCGGGTACTGAGGCCTACAGGCAGGCCGAGGGCTCGGGAAACCTGACTGCATGCCGTTGGAGGGACTGGCTCACCGACGAGGGTCTTCACAACTGCGTCGTGAGGACGGAGAGCCTGACATCGGAGGAACTGGTTGATTTCTGCGACATGGCCAGAAGGAAGTTCTACCTCCGTCCCGGCTACGTACTGAGAAAACTTTGGAGAAGTCTGCGCGACCCGGACGAGGCCCACAGGACCCTGCGCGCATTCGCGACCTTCCGGAGGTACCTTTTCAGGAACTCGAGGCGGAGATGAACGCCCCGTTCCCCATCAGCGTGATCGTTCCGGCCTGGAACGATTTTCAGGACCTGGAGAAATGCCTCATGGCCCTTTCCCGACAGACTGCCAGGGACAGGATGGAGGTAGTTGTCTCCCTTGACGGAGGCGACCCCCTCCCGGCCCGACTGGAACCCCTGACGGACAAGGTCGTGTCGGGAGATCATGCGGGACCCGCGGCGGCCAGGAACAGGGGCTTTCGGAATTCGGCAGGCGATTATGTGCTTTTCACCGATTCCGACTGCGTTCCCGCGGCTGACTGGGCCGAGGAGATGACGGCCGTACTGGAGTCCGGGGCGGATGCCGTCAAGGGCGTCTACACCGGAGGCGGGAGGAAGCTCATACAGAGGCTGGCGCAGATAGAGTTCCTGGAGAGGTACAGCCTTCTGAAGAGGAACCCTGACGTGGACATGGTGGACACGTATTCCGCCGGTTACAGGAGGGAAGCTCTGGAAGCTTCCGGAGGGTTCGACGAGTCGTTCCCTTTCCCTGACCATGAGGACGTGGACCTCTCGTACAGGATGGCATCCATGGGCTTCATCATGAGGTTCGCCCCCCGGGCCGGCGTGTCCCACAGCCACAGGGATTCATGGATCGCCTATTTCAGGATGAAGTACGGAAGGGGGAGATGGCGGACAAAGGTATTAAGGAGATATCCGCGCAAGACCGGATCCGACTCCTATACACCCGCCTGCATGATGCTTCAGATAGCTCTCTGCGCGCTTCTTCCCGCGATGATACTGCTGCTGGCGGTCTCACCGGTCCCCTTTGCCTCATGGTCGGCCCTATTCCTCCTTTCCACCATTCCTCTTGCCGCGAAGACCCTGAGGCATGATCCCGTCCTGCTCCCTCTCGTTCCTCTTTTTTCATTCTGGAGGGGCTGCGCACTGTCATCGGGACTTCTGAGAGGTATATTCGGCCCCGACAAGGAGGCGGAATGAAGCTGGCCCCTGCCCGAAGAGCCGACCGGGTTCTGATGATCCTGTTCATGATGGTGGACTTCATCTCCATACCACTGGTCTTCATGATGATCTGGGTCCTGAGGACCGTCATCCTGGTTGACATGCTGCCTGAGTTCCATCACGGAGTGGGGCTCTACCTGACGGCGCTTCCCGTGGTGGCAGTGCTCTGGGTGTTCTCCTTCGCGAGGGCGGGGCTGTACGTGCCCAGGAGGTACCCGGGGGGAATGGGTGAGATACAGCGGCTCCTGCGGGCCTGCGCCACTCTTCTCATCTCGCTGATGGCGGCAAGCTATCTTGCAAGGATGGAATACTCCAGGCTGATGCTGTTCATGTTCATCGGGGCGGCTTTTCCGGTCTCCGCGCTGGGCAGATTCGCTGCAAGGAAGGTTGCGAAGAGGGTGGCCCCGGTGAGGGAAGTACCCAGGATACTGGTGGTGGGTACGGGCGAGGTGGCTTCCAGGGTGGTGAGATCACTGAGCAGGCTGCCCGGCAGGGCGCCGGAGATAGCCGGAGTGGTGTCGCTGGAAGAGGGCACCGGTGGTTCATTCCATGGCATACCCGTTGTCTCCGGTCTTTCCGGACTGGAGGAGATGATAGGGAAGCTTGACATAGACGAGGTTTTCTTCGCATCACCCGAACTCGACCACTCGAGTATTCTGGAGACGATATCGTCCATGGAGTGCACCAAGATACACTACAGGCTGGTCACCGACCTTTTCGAGATCGCCCTGGGCATCACGGACCTGGACGACCTGGCGAAGCTGCCGATAGTCGAGATCGGGTACGGTCAGCCGGGTACCCTGCACCGCTTCACCAAGAGGTTCATGGACGCCGCCATGTCCCTGTTGCTCCTCATCGTCCTTCTGCCGGTGATGGCCCTGATCTTCATCATCCACCTTCTGAGCGGGAAAGGGTCCCCCATCTTCAGGCAGAAGAGGGTCGGGCTCAGGGGCAGGGAGTTCACCCTGTACAAGTTCAGGACCATGAAGCCTGATTCCGACGAGTACGAGGTCGCTCCGATCTCGATGGACGACAGGAGGGTGACCAGGCTCGGCCACTTCCTGAGGAGGACAAGTCTCGACGAGCTTCCACAGCTTTTCAACGTGCTTCGCGGGGATATGAGCATGGTGGGCCCGAGGCCGGAGATGCCCTTCATAGCGAAGGAGTACACCAGCTGGCAGAGGCACAGGCTGGACGTCAAGCCCGGACTCACCGGAATGTGGCAGATAATGGGCAGGAAGGAACTTCCTCTTCATGACAATCTGGAATATGATTACTACTATATCAGGAATCAGTCTCTGATGCTGGATGTCACCATACTGCTCAGGACAATAGCCGTCATCTTCAGGGGAAGGGGTGCCTACTGACCAGTTTACTGCTTCTCTTCCTTTCATTCGTGCAGGTATTCCCGCAGGGTCCCGGAGCCGCGGGCTGCGCCTCGGGCGCCTATGCATGGTCCGACGACGCCGTCAGCTGCCTTTCCGCACCCGCGGGACTCGTTAGGATGACCGGAAAGCAGCTGTCGGTTTACACGTCCGCCAGCGATCCCGACAACGGGACTCTCGTGGTGGCCGCAGCGGGCATGTCAGGGTCGAGGCATTACGGCGTCTCAGCGGGGTGGACAGGGAGCGAGGACGCTCCGGATACCCTGAGAGCCGCCATCAGCACCGCAAGGACCATAAGGGGAGACCCTGTGGGTTTCATGGATGGGGTTTTCGGTCCCAGCATCTCCATCGGAACCTCCCTGGGCTACATCTCCGCCGATGATGGCTCGGGAGGTACTTCCAGCATGCTGTCGGCGGAGCTGGGCTTCCAGTTCTCCGTTTTTCCCACCGTGGCCATCGGAGCCGACATGTCGGGCATTCGGCTCCTGGGGGACAGGCTCGGGAACAGGAGGGTGGACTACGGGTTCACCACCGTTTTCGACAAGAGGTTCAGAGGGCATTTTTCCGTTACCGACGGGAACGCCTCGGTGGGATTCGAGCTGGGAGTGAAGGACTGGCTTACTGTCAGGTCCGGTTCCGACGGTTCCTCGTGGAATTCCGGAGCCACCCTCCAACTGGGATGGTTCGAGCTGGAATGGGCGGTAGCACTGGATGACGCTGACTGCAGGCAGGTGTTCGGGATGACGTTCACGCGGGAAGGCGGTCCGTGATGATCCTTCTTCTGACCGCGGCCCTTTTGGCAGGCGGCGGCGGTTCCACAGGTCCCGATTCCTCCGGGACCGGCCTGATCCCCGAGGACTGGGACTTCGGGTACTGCGCATTGTTCCAGGCGAACGCCGCCGGAAGCTGGACGGACAAGCAGCCTTTGATGGACAGTACTTGCTTCGACGCAGAGTTCTCCGTTTACACCCTCTCCAGGGAGGTGGACCTGCTGGCCACCGCGGTCGCCCGCAGTGAAGGGTCCCCTGAGGTCGGTCTCAGAAGGGCAAGGGCCTCGGTGAGGTGGCCGGGAACGCCGTGGCTGGGAGGCAGTGTGCATTACGCTGACCGGCAGCCCTTCATCCCCGGACTGCGACAGCCGGTGGCCGAATGGGGATGGATCAACGCGGACTCCATCATGGGCTTCGGCGTATCCGGCGGGGGGATACTGGGTTTTCAGGCCTTCTACCTGCTGCAGGAAGTCCAGGGCGATACTCTGGAGCAGCTCAACGTATTCTCCCCGTGGCTGGGTTTCGCCGGGCTGGATTACTACAGGGCCAGACTGGCGTCCGGTGATTCTATTCCCGGCGGCGAGGTTATCGTGAACGCTCTTGCCATAAGGACCGATTTCCGCTACGCCAGTCCATGGCTGGTGATAACCGGAAGCGACGGCCAGGCGGGAAGATGGGCCCTCAGCGGTGATATCAGGGATATCAGACCCTTCGAGACCGGATGGGGCAGGCTGGAGGTGGTTCCGGGTATCCGTTTCGCCGGGGATTCCGTGGACCTCGTCACAGATGCCTACACTCCGGGCCAGCGGATACTGACCCTCGGGACCTATCTCGAATCACGCAGGTATATGGTCTCGGCGGGCCTTGAGGGGATGGTGGACCTGGAGAGCGACAGCCTGAGCGGGGTCTCCGCCACGGCAGGCATGGTCTCCACTGGGGGAGTGACCTGGGACATGATGCTGTCCGTCTTCGCGGATGGCGATTACAGCGGCACTCTGGCTACCGGTATCTCTGACGGCTTCGCCTCGGCGGGTATGATGCTGGAGGTCATCGACGACAGCACCAGGCTTAACGGAACCGCGTCCTATTCCCCCAGAAGGGACGTCTGCGCCGAGATCTCCGTGGCCGGCGACCTCGACGACAGCCTTCAACCTTCCTGCGCGGTTGCCGTGTCCTCGGCCCTAGGACCGGTAAAGGGGCTTCTGGCGGTCGACTGGACCTATGGCTCCTCACCGGTCTTCAGGCTGAACCTGAGAGGATTTCTCCGATGAGGATTAAAGCTCTTTCCGTCATGGTCTCCCTGCTGACACTGCTCTGCGGCTGCGGGATCCTGACCCCAGTGGAAAAACCCGCGCCGGACGGGAGGAACCTGATCCTGTGGATGCCGGGAGCTTCATCGGTCCAGGTGCTGGCCGACTGGAACGAATGGGGAGGGTCAGTGGCGGCAGGCGGCATCTCAAACCCCTCCTCCGGGAACATGACCAGGGGCGAGAACGGTTTCTGGACCCTGGACATCTCGCACCTCGAAGGCGGCTCATACCGGTACACCTTCCTGGTCAACGGCCACAGGTGGCTGCGGGACCGTGATAATCCCCTGACGGCGGAATTCCAGGGGCGCACGGTATCCCTCATAATGGTTCCCGACTGATACTCTCGAAAGGACGTGCCCATTGGCTTCGGTTAGATTCAGCGGCGTCAGCAAGATTTATGACAACAGCGTTCTTGCTCTTGCCAGGTTCGACCTTGAGGTCAGTGACGGTGAGTTCCTGGTCCTCGTAGGACCCAGCGGCTGCGGCAAGTCCACCACTCTCAGGGTGCTGGCGGGGCTCGAGGTTCCCACCACCGGGGAACTGTTCATCGGCGACAGGAACGTTACCCGCATGAAACCTCAGGAACGCGACATCGCGATGGTCTTTCAGAACTACGCCCTCTATCCGCACATGAGCGTCTTCGACAACATGGCCTTCTCCCTGAGGATGAGAAGGATGGAGTCCTCCATGATAAACAGGAACGTAATGGAGGCTGCGGAGATACTCGGTATCTCCCCGTACATGGACAGGAAGCCCAGGGAGCTCTCGGGGGGGCAGCGGCAGCGTGTGGCTCTCGGAAGGGCCATCGTAAGGCATCCGTCGGTCTTCCTTTTCGACGAGCCGCTGTCCAACCTCGATGCCAAACTGAGGGTCCAGATGCGGAACGAGCTGAGCCAGCTGCATACCAAGCTGGGATCAACGATGATCTATGTGACCCATGACCAGGCCGAGGCTATGACCCTTGGGGACCGTATCGTCGTGCTCAAGGACGGTGACATACAGCAGACGGATACTCCGCTGGAACTCTACGATCACCCTGACAACAGCTTCGTGGCAGGGTTCATAGGCAGTCCGTCGATGAACTTCCTGGAAGCGGAGCTGAAGCGCGGCACACTTGAGGCAGGCGGTTTCTCCATCGATGCTTCTCCATTCGGCCGTATTCCGGACGGTGAGTACCTGTTCGGGATAAGGCCGGAGGACATACAGCCTGAAGCGGGGAGCCCTCTCTACGGAGCTGTGGAGGTAGTGGAGACTCTGGGCAACGAGAACATAATCTACATGCGCTTCGCCGGCAGGCAGTTCGCGGTAAGGTGCGGCCCCAAGGTTCAGTCTTCGCCGGGAGAGAGGTTCCATTTCCGTATGGACCTCCACAGGAGCCACCTGTTCAACGAGGACGGGATAAGGATCGAGAAGGATGACTGAAATCAAATCTGAACGGATTCCCGGGGGCGGTGGTCCCAGCGATGAGCATTAGGGAGATCATACTGGCCTTTCTGGCTTCTCTGAGCCTGAGTGTCCTGATAACTCCGCTGGCAAGGATAACGGCCCTCAAGTGCAGTCTTATGGACAGGCCGGAGGGCAGGAAGAAGCACCTCATGTCCACTCCTCTCCTTGGAGGGATGGCGATCTACGTCGCTTTCACGGCCACCGTGCTTGGGGGCATGCTGATGATACGCGGGGGACAGGGAATGATAACCCTGTCCTGGGGAACCCTCTGCGTCATGGTCATGGTGGCGGGAGGCCTGATGGCCCTTGTGGGTCTGATCGACGACATTCTCGGTCTCAGACCGGTGGTGAAACTGTTGCTGCACACAATAGCGGCCGTTCTGGCGGGCCTCTTCTTCATAACCAAGGGAGCACTGCTGAGCATCTTCCTCACCGGCAGCAGTCTGGCGTGGCTCTCGATCCCGATCACGGTCATCTGGCTCGTGGGGATCACGAACTCCGTGAACCTGCTGGACCATGCGGACGGACTTTCAGCGGGGACCTGCGCCATAGCAGCGATATTCTTCTCCATAGTGAACATCATCTCGGGGAACTACCCGGTATCCTTCATAAGCGCTGCACTGGCAGGTTCCGCCATCGGTTTCTTCGTATACAACTACAACCCGGCTTCGATCTTCATGGGGGATTGCGGCAGCAATATGCTGGGTTTCATGCTGGGCATAATTGCGGTTCTGGGAGTGTACACGCCCGAGGGTTCCATGCGGGAGATAGCTGTTTTCACTCCTGTTCTGATCCTGGCCCTGCCCATGATCGACACGGCTTTTGTGCTGAGGTTCAGATGGAAGGCGGGAAAGCCGCTTTTCGGCGCCGACCGCAATCACCTCGCCCACAGGCTGATGAGGATCGGACTCACCCATGACCAGGCGGTAAGGGTCCTCCTGGCCGTGGCGCTGCTCATGGGCATCCCGGCCCTGCTTCTGCCGACCCTGCAGCCCTACCAGGCCGTGCTCATCTTCGCCCATGCAGTGGGCCTGGTAGTCCTGTTCGCGTTCTTCATGCACCACGCCGAGACCAGGGGGCACGATCAATGAGGAGATACCTTGACGCGGTGCTGCCGGCCATCATCCTCCTGACGGTCCTTGGATCACTGCTCCTTGTACAGACCAACAGCAGGAGCAGCATCCTCATAAAGGAAGCGGTATACGTAGCGGGTGCTGCACTGGCGCTGGTGGTCTGTTCCCTGTCTGTTCTCATCAAGGGAAAACTGGCCCGGAACAGGATAAGCTTACCGCTCATCCTGTCCTTTACCCTTCTCATGGCCTGGCTGGTGTTCAGACATTATTACGGGGTCCAGTCCGTGAACGGACCCAAGTATATCTACAGCACACTGTCCCTTGGGGCCATAACCTTCATCCTGGCAGGGAACCTCACGGCAAGGGCCAGGGACATGATCCTCTGGGTGCTGGTGGTATCCACCGCCCTGCTGTCAGTCTACGCCCTGCTCCAGTCAATGGGTGTCATCATCTTCTCATGGGACGCCGGTCTGACAATGAGCGCCAGGAGTTCCGGCACAATGGGGAATGCGAATCTCCTGGGCAGCTTTTCCATGGCCATGATACCCGTGGGGGCGGGTTTCCTGATCAGCAGACTCGGTCTGTCCAGGCTGCGCTACATCTCCGCCGGCATCTTCACTCTTCTATGTACGGGTGCCCTCCTGGCAAGCAAGACCAGGGGAAGCCTGCTGGGGATCGCAGTCCTGCTGGTGGCAATACCTATGGTTCCTTCCATACGCAGGAACAGAAAAAGGCTGTTCGTTCTGCTGATCGCCCTGCTGGTACTCATGGGCATCTCGGCCATCGCCCTGAGCAGCAGGATGGAGGAGCTCGGCAGCACCAGTGAAGGCACACTGCAGGTGAGGAAGCTCATATGGTCCGGCTCTCTCAGCATGTGGCTTTCCAATCCCGTTCTCGGCTACGGTCCGGGCTCTTTCCAGATCGTATTCCCCGAGTTCAGGAATCCCGACTATTTTCTCCTCGGGGTCAGCCACAACACGCTGCATGCCCACTGCGAGTACATTGAGATACTTGTGGACAGCGGGATAACAGGACTGCTTCTTTGGTTATCCCTTGCAGCCTCCCTTATCCTCATCGTCAGACGTAACCGCCGTTCGGTCTTCCCCGAGAACGACGGGACCGACGGCGATGGCAGGCGCTGGACAGCCCTGGGGCTTGCGGGCGGCATACTGGCGCTGCTGGCGGAAGCACTGGTCTCGGTGGCTCTGAGATGGCCTCCCTCGGCTCTTCTCCTCGCTCTTTTCACAGGATTGCTCCTTGCCTGCGTTCCGGTGGAGAGCATCACCCTGCGAGGGCTCAGGAAGTACGGTCTGATGCTCCTGATGACAGGTGCGGCGGTATTCCTGTTACTTGTCGCCCTTCCCGGATATTACGCCTCGATGAAGGCGGGCGGGGAGCTTTTCATCGGCAAGGACATCTACCTCACGAACATCCAGGTCGGATTGGACAACGCTGTCAACGCGGCAATGGAGTGGAGCGGAACCGGAAACCAGCAGGCGGCTGATCGGGCGATCTACTTCTTCAATTCCTCAAGGGAGGTCGCCGACAGTTCCAGGAAGTACTGCGAGAGGTGCGTGATCACAGACCCCGACGAACTGGGCGGATGGTACGCCCTCGGAAGCGTATACGTTTCCTCTGCAAGGCTTTACCAGCAGATATCACCGCCCCTCACCGCGGTTCTGATGAACAACGGATACTGTTATGAAGACCAGGATATGGCCCGGGAGTACATGGTCAGAAGCCTGGCCGCATACGATTCGCTGAGGAGCAGGGCGCCGGATTACGCGGAAGTCCAGAACAACCTGACACTGGTCTGGATCAACCTTGGAAACGCGGACAGCGCTCTGGCGCACATGAGGCGCGCATGGGACCTGCATGCCCATAACAGGATGGCCTACATCGGTAAGTTCAGGATACTCAATCCCCTCACAAGATCCGTGGACGGCGTCTACATAAAATGGCTCGCGGACCTGCGCTCGCTCCAGGGGAAGCTGATCGAAGGCCGTGCCTCGACTTTCCGGGCCACTGTGTATGAATACATCATCTTCGATTTCGGGACCACTTTCTACCTTTTCCCGGAGCAGGTCGACAGCTTGAAGAATGCTCTGCAGGAGATACTGATCACACAGGATAATCCCGAAATAAGAGGTATGTCGGAGCTGGTGGAACTCCAGGTGCAGCATCTTGACCAGGGTCTTGAAATGGTTGACGAGCTTGGGGCCGGTGACACAGCCGGAGTGATGGCTCGGCTGAGCGAGATCGACCCGGAGGTCCTGCGGATACTGCCGGTCCAGTACGTTCTCCTCGGGATGATACAGAGCGGGAACGGTGAACTCCAGGGCGTGGTCATCCTCTGCAACGCAGTCAAGGGAATACTGTGGAACGGAATAGACGAACTGGTCGACTTCCCCGTGAGTGTGACCTCCATCCTCGAGCGTATCAATCTCGCCCTCTTCCGCACAGGTCTTGATGCACAGGATGAGAGGAACTTGCTGTACAGGCACCTGAAGAACATGCTTGACCTGGACAGGAGCATTTTCGAAGTGGTGACGTTCATTGAGTCCTCCAGCGCTCTCCTTGAGTCCTCCGGGGCCGTTCATGGGGAGTTGACGGGAATCTGGGAGAGGATCGGCGGCCCGCTGTACTCCTACATGGAATTCAGCGGAGAATCTCAGGACATTCCCATCTTCGCACCCGGTTCCCTCATCGAAGAGAACTTCAATCTCATGAATGCACTGGTAGAGCAGGACTCCGTTGACGCTGACATGCTGCTCATGGAGATTGAGTGGCTCTACCTGTTCTTCAGCTCCTCCTATTCGGGGATTCCGCACTTCAGCACGCTGCAGGCCGGTCGAGTGGTGTCCATGCTGGCCGATTCCAGGGACGGACTGGTGGAGCTGCTGGGCGAGGACGAGACCCAGTACCGGCTGGGGTGGATGTTCACGCGTTTCTTCGAGAGCTATCTCCTTGACGTCCCGGGTGAGTTCAGCGGATATCTCGAAGCCCTGAGAAGCGACCTCACGATGGGCAGAATAAACCGGCCCGACTTGCCATAAAGTCCGGAACAGACTAGATTTCAGTTTAACGATTGCGCTAAGGAATCCAGTTGATTCTCAAGGCGGTATCTATCCGCCTTGATTTTATATTGGCGACTGAAGGGAACATGGAGAACACGGATCTGTTCGATCTCGCGGAGCGTCTCGTGGGAGAATCGGGTCTTCTCATGGTTGACCTGTCGGTGAAGAACACCGGAAGGACCTACTTGATAAGGCTCCTGGTCGACAGACCGGAGCGCGTGGGCATAAACGAATGCGCCGCCCTCTCGCGGAAGCTTCAGGACGCCATGGACGAGAACCTCCTTCTTTCCGGCGAGAACTACAGACTGGAGGTCAGCTCCCCGGGAATAGGGAGACCTCTGTCCACCGAGGTGGACTGGGTGAGATCGGTGGGTCGAAGGATTTCCATCAGGCTCGAGGACGGTTCCTTCGTCGACTGGCTTGACGGATACGGCTCCGGTATCCTGAAGTTCAGGGAGGGCCGGGAGGTTCCCACGCAAGACATAGTGAGCGCTGTTGAAGTACTGGAGTAAGAGCCGGTCCTCTGTATTGATGCGAGGAGTATAAATTGTCGGAGAATTATCAGAGAATCGAAGCCCTGGCCGCTGTGATCAGGGAGAGCAAGGGAGCTAATCAGGAGCTGCTTCTGGAGTGGCTCAGAAAAGGCCTGCTGGAAGCCACCGAGAGGGAGTTCGGAACCCCCCAGAACATCAGGGTCACCTGGAACCAGAAGACCGATGACGTCACCATTGTCGCCGTCATGGAAGTGGTCAAGGAAGTCGATCCGGAAAAGGCTCATCTCCAGATAACCAGACGCAGGGCCAGGAAGTACGAGCCGGACGCCGAGATCGGGGATGAAGTGGGTGTCCCGCTGGACTTCGACGAGTTCGGCCGGTCTGCGATCAACGTGTTCCGAAGGGAGTTCCACACGCTGGAGAAATCAGCGGAGCGTGAGAAGGTCTACGAGGAGTATTCCGGCAGGATGGGACAGCTGATACCGAGGTGCGTGGTCCAGCAGGTGTACAAGAACCGCGTTAACGTGAGGGTCGCGGGTCAGATAGACGCGGTGATCCCTCCCAAGGAGAGGGCGAGGGGCGAGAGGTTCGAGCACGGCGATACGGTGCTGCCCGTGCTTGTGGAAGTCCTGAGTCCGGAGAGCACCGAACCGCAGCTTGTCCTCTCGAGGGCGACGCCCATTCTGGTCAAGAGGCTCTTCGAGAGGGAGGCGCCGGAGATAGACGAAGGTGTGGTCCAGATAAAGGCGATCGCCAGGGAGGCCGGTGTAAGGACCAAGATCGCGGTAGCCAGCAACGATATAAGGATAGACGCGGTCGGTACTTTCGTGGGCATGAAGGGTATGCGGGTCCAGTCGGTCATGCGTGAGCTGAACGGCGAGCGCATCGATATAATACCCTGGACCATCGACAGGAAGCTCCTTGTTACCAACGCTCTCCTTCCGGCCACGGTGCTGAGGGTGAAGATGGAGAAATCCATGAACACCGAGACCGGAGAAGAGGAGACGGTGATGATAGCCACCGTTCCGGATGACGAGATAGGCAGGGCGAAGGGCAAGGGGGGCCATAACGTGCGGCTGGCGGGGAAGCTGGTCGGCTGCCGGATAGAGGTGGAGGAGAAGTCGGTCTGGGACAAAAGGAAGCAGTGGGAGGACATGCTTCGGATCGATATCTCCGAGTTCGACTGTGTAAGCGACAAGCTTGCCGAGAGGCTCACCAGGGCAGGTTTCGATTCCGCCGACACCCTGATCGGATGTTCGGTCCAGAGGCTGATGGAGGTCCAGGGAGTGGGTCCGGTCACGGCGGAGAGCCTTCTTAAGGAGGCCAAAAAGCTCATCAGGGCAAGGAAGAAGCTGGTTGAGGAGAAGAAAGAGGAAGCAAGGCTCAACGCCCTGGAAATGGAGAAGGTAGCCCTGGAGATCGAGTCAATGGAGAATGAGCTCGATGACGGGGCCGATACGGAGGTTACCGGCGAAGACGAAGCGGAGAATTCCGGGGATTAGGGCGGATTGTCCATGTGAGCTGCGGCCTGCCCCGTACCGCTTATTCAGACGAAACAAGGATATTGAAGAGGAATTATTATTAAGATCGATGAAGGAAGAGGGTGATTCCCTTGGCTGAAACCAGTGAAGGAAAGAAGAAGAGAGTCTACGAATTGGCCAAGGAGCTCAATCTGTCAAGCGAGGCGCTTCTCAAGGTGCTCGAGGAGATTGATATAACCGTGAAGAGCCACATGAGCTCCCTTGCCCCGGAACAGGTTGCGGAGGTGAGGAACAGGTTCGATCAGGAGAAGCAGGAGGCAAGGTCCCGGACCGTAAAGAAGAAGAAGAAGAAGAGACGGCGCCACAAGCCGCGCGTAACTGCGGAAGCCGTCAAGACGGTGAGGGATACCCTGGCCAGGATAGATTCGAGCACGGGGAAATCAAGGCAGAAGAAGCGAAGGAAGCATCGTGAGGAGAAGACGGAGAAACAGCTGGAGATGGTCACCGAGAAGGATACAAAGACCATCAGGATAACGGAATATACAAGCCCTTCGGAACTCTCCGAGCTCATGGGCGTGCCGCTTAGCAAGGTCATCGGTAAATTCATGGAGCTGGGGGTCATGGCCACCGCCAACCAGAGACTGGACGTCGAGACCATCTCTCTCGTAGCCGACGAGTTCAGCTTCTGTGTCGAGACCGTAGACAGCTTCGGAGCCAAGGAAATAGAGAAGAAGCGTGTCAGCACTGGCGGAACCGAAACGTCGAGGTCACCCATCGTCACGGTCATGGGTCATGTGGACCATGGAAAAACGGCCCTCCTTGACAGGATAAGGCAGACGAACGTAATAGCCACGGAGTCCGGCGGCATCACCCAGCACATAGGCGCCTACGTCGCCCAGGTTGGGGACGGGAAGCGGATAACCTTCATTGACACCCCCGGCCATGAGGCCTTCACTGCCATGAGGACCAGGGGCGCGAGGGTGACGGACATAGTCATCCTGGTGGTGGCAGCGGACAGCAGAGTGATGCCGCAGACGGAGGAAGCCATCGACCACGCCAGGGCGGCAGGTGTTCCCATCGTAGTGGCCATTACGAAGATAGACCTTTCCACCGCGAACACCGACCTTGTCAAGAACGATCTGGCCTCCCACAGCGTTCTCATAGAGGAATGGGGAGGCAACGTACTCTGTTCGGAGGTATCCTCCATCACTGGAGAGAACATAGACGATCTCCTCGAGAAAGTACTCATGCAGGCCGAGATGCTTGAACTGACGGCCTATCCGGACAGACCCGCCAAGGGTACCGTAATAGAGGGGGAGGTCGACCCGAGGCGGGGCATCGTGGTCAATGTGATAATAGAGGACGGCACCCTGAGGGTTGAGGACGACTTCGTGGCAGGCAGATGCGCCGGCAGGGTCCGGGCCATGTATGACGAGAACGAGAATGAGCTTACAGAAGCCGGGCCAGGCACACCCGTGCAGGTACTCGGATGCTCGGAAGTCCCCGACGCGGGCGATTCGATAGTGGCGGTCAGCGATGAACACGAGGCGAAGCGCATAACGAGAAGGCGTCAGCTGGTGCAGAGGGAACGCGATCTCCATTCCAGCAAGATGATATCCCTCGAGGATTTCTGGAAGAAATCAGGTGAGACGGAGGGTATTCTCAACCTGGTGGTCAAGGCCGATGTCCAGGGAACCGCCGAGGCCATAGTCGACGCTCTGACAAAGCTCGGGAACGAAGAGGTCTCGGTCAACATCATAAGAAGCGGCGCCGGAGGTATATCGGGCAACGACGTCAACCTGGCCGCGGCATCCAACGCTGTAATAATAGGCTTCCGCGTCAGGCCGGATGTGCGGGCGAGGGAAGAGGCTTCCGCGAAGGACGTCGAGATAGTGACCTTCAGCGTGATCCATCAGGTGGAGGAGACCATCACCAAGGCTCTATCCGGGTTGCTGAAACCGGAGAAGAAGGAGGAATTCCTGGGTTCAGCCGAGGTGAGAGACCTGTTCAAGGTCCCCAAGGCCGGAGTGATAGCAGGGTCCTACGTAATAAGCGGAGTCATCAGGAGGAACGCCCAGCTGCGCCTGGTGCGAAACGGTGTTGACGTGTGGACCGGGACCGTCAGCTCCCTCAAACGGTTCAAGGAAGACCGCAAGGAGGTCAAGTCCGGCTTCGAGTGCGGAATAGGCCTGTCGGGATTCAACGATATCAAGGTCGGCGATGTGATCGAGAGTTTCGAGATCGTATCCATCGCCAGGGAACTCTGACCCGCCGGGAGCCGCCGCATGAACGATAGAAGAAGACAGAGACTGGCCGGGGACATGCTTCAGTCACTGGAGGACATTCTCTCCAGGGAGGTCTCTGACGAGAGGCTCCAGAGGGTTCACGTCACCAGGGTCAAGCTCTCCCGCGACGGTTCCCACGCAACGCTTTTCTACGAGGCGACAGGAACTGAAGAGCAGCAGCTGGAAACGGTGGAGGCCATGGAGTCAGCAAGGGGATTCCTCCGTTCTCAGCTGGCTCTCCGGGTAAGGATGAAAGGTACTCCCGCCCTTTCCCTCGTGTTCGACAGCTCCGGAGAGCAGGGAGACAGGACCCTGGGCATCATCAGGGAGCTGAACAGCGATTGACATCTCCCCGGAGCAATGAAGGAGCGGCATACCTGCTTGACAAGCCGCCGGGCCTGACCTCCAGGAAGGCTGCCGCCAGGGTGGCCGGACACTGGGGATGGAGGAAGTACGGCCATGCGGGCACGCTTGATCCCGACGCCACAGGTCTGCTGATAGTCCTCCTTGGAAAGGCGACGAGGCTCTCCAGGTTCCTGTCCTCATCAGGGAAGACCTACAGTTTCGGTATGGAACTGGGGATAAGGACGGACACCGACGACACCAGCGGGTCAGTGCTGGAGCGGAGTGCCGTGGAGGGGGTATCCAGGGAGGATATACTGAAAGTGCTGAAGAGACTGACCGGCACCATTCATCAGAGAGTGCCGGATTACTCCGCCGTGAGAGTTGACGGAACGCGGGCCTACGCAATTGCACGTGCGGGGGCGAGACCGGATACTCCAGTCCGCAGGGTAACCGTGGAGGGCTGGGAACTGAAGGAGTGGGACGGAACCAGGGCCAGGCTCTCGGTGACGGTCAGCTCGGGAACCTATGTCAGGGCTCTGGCCAGGGATATCGGGAACGAGCTGGGCACCGGCGCGGCCGCCTTCGGGATAGTGAGGACGGCTGTGGATGATTTCTCCCTGGAGGAAGCTTCAAGGGACCACGAGGACGCCCGTTCCCTGCTGACCATGGCAGGTGTGATGAGAAACTATCCATCCATGACACTGGCTGATTCCGATGTGGAGAAGGTTTCCCACGGGACCTTCCTGGAGAGCGACAGGGAAGGCGTTACCGCTCTCCTGACCCCGGATGGGTGTCTGATGGCCGTGGCGGAGGGCGACGGTACAATCATGCGCCCGGTCTGTGTACTGGTGGAGGGCTGAAATGTCGATGACAGTGACCATAGGGAATTTCGACGGTGTCCATCTGGGACACCTTGAAGTCGCGGCCAGGGCCCTGAAACCGGGGGGGAGGACGGCTGCGGTCTGCTTCGAGCCCGTGACAAGGCAGTACTTCTCCCGCGACGCCTGGCGAAGACGCCTTACCACGGTATGGGAGAGGTACATGCTTCTCATGGGAACGGGCCTGGACAGCGTGGAACTGGTCCCCTTCCACGACGGCATCGTGCAGAGAGGGGCTGATGAATTCCTGGAGGAGCTTCACGGCCGGTTATCCTTCAGAAGGATAGTGGTGGGATATGATTTCCACTTCGGCCGGAACAGGTCCGGTTCGGCTGAATACCTCAGCAGGTGGTGTACTTCCAGGGGAATTGATACTATTATTGTACCTCCGCTGGAGATCCGGGGCGAACCGGTCAAGAGCGAGAGGCTCAGGCTCCTTCTGGAGAAGGGTGACCTGGAACATGCCGTTGAGTTGCTGGGAAGGCCCTACTCCCTCACGGGGGTCGTAGCCCGGGGCAAAGGCCTGGGACGCGAGCTGGGGTTCCCTACGCTGAATATCAGGGTCCCGGCCTGCAAACTGCTTCCCATGTCCGGAAGCTACTGCGGTCATGTATATTCCGGTAATGGTGCGGAACGGATGACCGCCGCGGTCTTCGTTCCGGACAGGGCCGCAGGTCCCGTGGAGGCGCACGTGCCGGATATCCGCCTGAATGGATCCTACGGCAGCCTTGTCAGAGTTGAACTGGTGGAGAGGATAAGGGAAGTCGTTCATGCGCGGAGTGCGCATGAATTGAAGGAACTGATCGCCGGCGACATAGAGGTCGTCAGGCGTTTCGAGAAAGAGAAGGGACGAATGGAGGACCCCAGAGCATGAGCATAACGGCCGATAAAAAGGTGGAACTGATAAAGCAGTTCGGAGAGAGCGAGAGCGACACCGGAAGGGCCGAAGTCCAGATCGCTATACTTACGGAGAGGATAAAGAACCTCACCGATCACAGCAAGCTTCACAAGAAGGACCACAACAGCAGGAGGGGACTCCTCCAGCTGGTGGGCCAGAGGAGGAAGCTGCTGAACTACCTCAGCAACCGCGATATCGAGCGATACAGGTCGATCGTCCAGGAGCTGGGGCTCAGGAGATAGCATCATAACCCGAGACCTGATACCCGTGCCCGTCCCTGTACCTATAAGAATAAAGCACACTGAGGTAATTGGTAAGCAATGTGAGTGATGCTTGTAAGAAGTGGCCCCGGCATGGTGCCGGGGTGAATCGGGAAAAGAAAAGGAACTAGAGAAAACAAAATGAGAAAAGTAGTAGAGAGAGAAATTGCAGGCAGAACACTTACGATTGAAACAGGAAGAATGGCCAAGCAGGCCGACGGCGCCGTCTATGTAACTTACGGAGGTTCCGCCGTGCTCGTGGCGGCCACTTCCGCCGGCGTCAGGGACCTTCCCTTCTTCCCCCTTACCATAGAGTACCGCGAGAGGACCTACGCCGCCGGCAAGATACCCGGCGGGTTCTTCAAGAGGGAAGGGAAGCCCCAGGAGAAGGAAGTCCTCACCGCCAGACTGATAGACAGGCCGCTAAGGCCCCTATTCCCCTCCGAATACCTGGAGGAGACCCAGATCTACATCCTGGTCCTGAGTTCGGACAACGAGAACGATCCCAGCCTGCTGGGAATGCTGGGAGCTTCGGCGTCGCTCATGATCTCGGACATCCCCTGGTCGGGTCCCGTATCCTCCGTGAAGATAGGAAGGATAGAAGGGCAGTTCGTGGTCAATCCCACCATGGAGCAGCAGGAGCAGAGCGAGCTTGATCTGGTCGTTGCCGTGAAGGGGACCGACGTGGTCATGCTGGAGGGATCCAGCGACCAGCTTTCCGAGGACGAGGTGATGCAGGCCATCAAGCTTGCCTCGATGGAGGCAGCAAAGATAAACGAGCTTCAGCTGGAGCTTCAGAAGCTGGCCGGCAGGGAGAAACGTAGCTTCGAGCCCATTCTGGAAAAACCGGCGACCCTTCAGGACGATGTGAACGACATCGCCATGCCGGAGTTCGAGAAGGTCTATGGAAACGGCGTGAAGAACGCCCTCTCCGAAGCCGGGGACAGGGCAAGGGAAACCGCCCTGGAAAAGCTGGCTGGCAGGTATCCCGGGTTCGAGGAGGCCGACAAGCTCGACAGGATCATCGGCATCGCGATCAGCGAGGCTGAGATGCAGTTCGCCAGGCGCAAGCTCCTGGTGGAGAAGAAAAGGCATGACGGTCGGGCACAGGAAGATGTGCGTCAGATAACGTGCGAGGTGGGTGTCCTTCCCAGACCCCATGGTTCGGCACTGTTCACGAGGGGCGAGACCCAGGCACTGGTGGCGGTCACGCTGGGAGGCGCCAGGGACGAGCAGAGGATAGATGCTCTCATGGGTGAGTACACCAAGGATTTCATGCTGCACTACAACTTCCCGTCATTCAGCGTGGGTGAAGTGAAACCCGCAAGGGGACCCGGACGAAGAGAGATAGGCCACGGCCATCTGGCGGAAATGGCCCTGTCCCATGTGATGCCCAAGAACAAGGAGGATTTCGCGTACACCGTTCGGATCGTGTCGGATGTACTCGAATCAAACGGCTCCTCCAGCCAGGCAACAATCTGCGGAGGTTCCCTGAGCCTCATGGATGCCGGAGTACCGGTGACCGACGCTGTTGCGGGGGTCGCCCTCGGCCTTGTGACCGACGGCAAGGACTACCGGATCCTGTCCGACATAGCCGGAGTCGAGGATCACCTCGGCGACATGGACCTGAAGATAGCCGGGACCTCCAGGGGCATAACTGCGATCCAGATGGACCTCAAGGTCGAGGGGATCTCCCTGGATATTCTCAGGGAAGCCATGGAGAGGGCGCGCGAGAACAGGCTCCACATACTGGGCGAAATGAACAAGGTGATAAGCGAGCCCAGACCCGAACTCAGCCAGTACGCCCCCAGGGTCTATACGGTTCACATAGACAAGGATATGATAGGCAAGCTGATAGGTCCCGGCGGCAAGAACATCAGAGCCATCACCGAGGAGACCGGAGCCGACATCAACATAGAGGACGACGGTACCGTGGTGGTTCTGTCAGACGACGCCGCAGCGGCGGACAGGGCCATCGAGATGATAGAGCTGTCCGCGGGAAAACCGAAGGTAGGGCAGATCTACGAAGGAGTGGTGGCCAAGATAATGAACTTCGGCGCCTTCGTGGAGATAATGCCGGGAACCGACGGCCTGGTGCATATCAGCCAGATAAGCAAGACGAGGGTGGACAAGGTCGAGGACGTCCTCAAGCGGGGACAGCGCGTCCGGGTCAAGGTCATAGACGTCAAGGACGACGGCAAGGTTGATCTCACAATGAAGGACGTCGACCAGAAATAGGGTCAGCAGAGGGATAACAGGGAGATCGTTCCCGGAAGGACACGGGGAGAATGGAAGTGGAAGTACTCCTGGAAGTGCTGGAGCACGCACAGGGACTTCCCCTTCCCTTCATGGCGACACCGGGTTCAAGCGGGGCTGACCTGCATGCCGCCGTGGGTTCCGATATCGTGCTGGATCCTGGAGAAACCGTCCTCGTCCCCACGGGACTGAGGATCTCCGTTCCCCCCGGATACGAGTGGCAGATACGTCCCAGGAGCGGAAACGCCCTGAAACATGGCGTAACCGTCCTGAATTCTCCCGGCACAGTGGATTCTGATTACCGCGGCGAGGTAAAGGTCATCCTCGCCAACCTTGGCCGCAATCCCTTCGTGATAAGAAGAGGCGACAGGATAGCACAGGCGGTGCTTGCTCCCGTGGTCAGGCCGAAGTTCGTGAAGGTGGACGGTCTTCCCCGGACAGGCAGGGGTGAGGGGGGGTTCGGTCATTCAGGCATATGAAGTCCCGAGATCCATCCTGCGGGCAGCCCTGGCGGCCCTGATGTTTTTTCTCTCCTGCTCCTACGGCTTCAGGGGAAGTCTTCCCGAGCATCTCCAGTCGGTTCGTGTCGAGCCTTTCCGGAGCAGGGTGACCCAGTACGGCCTTGAGCAGGAGCTGACGTCCAGAGTGACGGAGAAGATAGTAATGGACGGACGACTGGCTGTGGCCGTTGAGGGTCAGGATTCCCAGATCGAGGGAATTGTCGCGGTATACGCAAAGACTCCCTATTCATATACCTCGGCGGAGGTGGTGGAGGAATACAAGCTTGAGATAAGGGTGGAGATATCCTTTACCGATCTTCTTCAGGAGAACGATATTATCAATGGCGAGAGTATAACTACCTGGCTGGTGTACGATCCAGATGCGGAGTCCGAGGCTCAGGCCCTGGAGAGGCTCCTGGAGGAATCGGCGGAGGATATAGTCAGGAGATGTCTTTCAGGATGGTAGGTGAATATGTCTGAAGTGTTTTCCGGCAGGAACGGTCTCTACGCGCTGCTTCTTGTAATACTGCTGATGGTCGTGAGCGTAGCGGTGAAGTATGTGAGGATGAACTCCCTGACTCCCGGCAGGGTAAGCAGCGAACTGGAAGATGTCTACGAAAGGGTGGACGATGTGAGGCCCCTTTCGCTCCTGAAAGCCCAGTTCCTCATCGAGTGGGGCAACTACCGCAATTCCGGAGAGTGTTCTCGGGCGGTGGCCTCCTCCAGGAACTATTCCGGCAACGGTTTCGAAGGTGATATGTACGTGGTTACCTACGTCGATTCGATTGAATTTCCGGGATTCCTGCCCACGATAAGCAGGCAGTTCAGAGTGACCAGGCGGATAGGGAACTGATGCCCCTTATCGATGACTGGCGGGATAAACATCCCAGAAGTCAATCAAGGGGACGAGTCGTGCTGTACATCTTCCTGCTGATAATGGTGCTTGTTTTCATTTTGAAGGCCGATTCACTGGTGCGGGGATTCACGGGTATCTTCTTTTCCCCGGACACCGCGTCAGCGACGGAGGAGTGAATGCAGCAGGTATTCGATGCACATGTCGACACTCTGATGCGAATCGGTGACCCGGAGCAGTTCTTGAAAGGGACCCGCCGGACCCATCTGGACATGCCCAGGGCCATCGAGGCAGGTGTGAGCCATCTTGTGACCGCCGTTTGCTCGGAAGCGGAAAAGGACCCGCTGAAGGCCTTTCACAATGGGTATTCAAACTATCTCCAGCTCCGTCATCGCTCCTCCATAACGCTCCATCTCATGCTGGAGGGATGTCAGCAGCTCTGCGAACTGCCTGAAAGGGAGGAGATCATTCGCGACGCCGCGGTCGCGTCTCTGACCTGGAACGGCAGGAACAGCCTCGGAGGGGGGATCGGGACCGATACCGGACTGACCGACCCGGGAAGGTCCCTGGCCCTGGAGCTTCATGACGAAGGTGTTCTGCTGGATGTTTCGCATCTGTGCGACAGGTCCAGGGGGGAACTGCTGTCCCTTGGGATCTGTACGGTGGCCACTCACTGCAACTGCAGGGCGCTTCACGACTTTCCCAGGAACCTGCCCGACGACGACCTGAGGAGGATCGCGGCATCCGGCGGGGTGGTGGGCATAACGTTCGTGCCGGCATTCCTCGGGGGAGGGGAGGCGCTCGAGGATATAGTGCGTCACCTGGAACACCTTGTTGATGCGGCGGGTATCGACGCCGCCGGTTTCGGCAGCGATTTCGACGGAGTAGGTCGCCTGCCAGGTGGTGTGCCGGACTGCACGGTCTGGCCATCCCTGTTCGAACTGCTGGACAGGAGGGGCTGGTCCGCGGAGGACATCGATCTTGTGGCCTTCGGCAACTGGAGAAGAGTAATCAAATAAAGCGGAAATGGGGAAAACATCTATGCGTTTCATTGTCGCAGCGCTTCTGATCTCGTTCCTTTCCTTCGGGCAGACTCCCTTTGAGTTTGCAGTGGTGGAGGAACTCATCGGCGGATCACCCTTCGTCAGCGTAATCAGGATAAAGATCAACTCCGGAGTCCCGGAAGCCGGAAGGAAACAGCTAGCCCTTACCACCAGGGCGGGGATGATACTGGAGGGGGAACAGGCGGTTTTTCCGGATTCATCCACCGCGGGAAACGTGGTCTTCTCCGGACTGGTTCAGTACAGGGCGTCCATACCGGTCCATACGATCGACAGGGTGTTCTCGGTCCTGTCGGAGTGCATGGATCGTTTTCCAGGCATGGGGCTGACGGACCTTGCGCTTGATGTGGTGGACGTTAACGACCTTAGCTGGATCAGCGTGGAATGCCCCATATCCGTGATCGACAGCGTTCTGGCGGGAACGATGACCCACGAGCAGTTCTGGAGGAGGGCCAGTCTCAAGGAGTTCGAGATCGGGACTGTTCTCTTCCCGACCGAAATGCGCCAGCCCCTGGTCCCTGACTGGAGCACGAGGGTGGACACGCTTCCCGCAGTAAGTGCGGCAGCTCAATCGGCCCAGCCCTGGAAATCCCTGCTGTTGCCCGGGTGGGGACAGCTTTCCGCCGGCAGGGGAATCGGATGGCTCAATATTGCCGTTGAAGCAGGGGGCATAGTCCTTCTTGCCACCGGTGAGGATGAGACCGGGTTCGCGGTGCTGGGCGTGAACCATCTGGTAAGTTTCATAGACCTGTTCTGATGAGAGGAAGAGTCAATTGAGGAACCTTAGGAACATTCTCAGGATATGCCTGACCGTCAGCATCCTGATCTGGACCGCTGGATTCATAATGGGTAGCGGCATGTCGCTTCTATGGTCCATTGCCGGAATGGCATCCTATGTCGCTCCGGTGTCCGCTGTGCTTCTCGTCGTAATGGTCCTGACGGGAACCGGAGAGAGCGTCCAGGCCGCCAGACGCAAGGCCGGTGAGACACTTAAGTGCGTGGAGTGCGGAAGGCCTTCAGTTCCCGGGTCCAAGTACTGCAGATATCACCTGGACATAATGAAGGACGAGGAGAAGAGGTCGGTTTGACGTCCTCAAGCAGGGGCATCCGTCCGCGGACGGTGGTCCTGCTCCTCATGCTGAGCCTTCTGGCGGCCGTCGCGGTCAGGCCCATGATCAGGCCGGGTTCTCCCGTGCTCGTCGAGGTCAGGAGGAGGACCCCGGTACTGGGGACCTACGCTACTTACATTGTCGTCGCCGATAGCGGTTCAGCAGGGCGCATACTGGCCTCGATGGATTCACTGGCAAGGATACTGGACGATGAGCTCGGCATATACGGCACCGGAGAGCTTTCCCGCATCAATTCCGCGGGTCGGGCCCATATATCGGACCTCTCCGCCGACATGGAGTATCTGCTTGAGACCTCCCTTCTCCTCTCAGAGGTCACTGATTCACTGTTCGATCCGGCAATCGGGGCCCTGGTTTCCGTCTGGGGTTTTCCCCGGCAGCCCGTGCTGCCTGACAGCGCGGAGATCGACAGCGCCCTTGCCGTATCGGGGCTTGCCCACCTCAGGATAGAAGGGGATACCCTCTTCCTTGACGAGGGGACACTGCTTGATCTCGGCGCCGTGGCGAAAGGGTACGTGTCGGACAGGATATACTCCCATGCCCGCAGGTCGGGGGCGGCAGCGGCCCTCGTGGAGATAGGCGGAGAGATCAGGTGCGGAGGGGACCCTTCGGCAGGCAGGACCTGGAGGCTTGCCGTGAGAGATCCCAGGGGCGAGGGCACCCTGGAGATAATGGAAATGGACAGCGGAGCCATGGCCACGTCCGGAGACTACGAAAGCTTCTTCATAAAGGACGGGCGGCGCTACTGCCATATTCTGGACCCGAGGACAGGCTATCCCGAAACAGGCACCGCCTCGGTCACCGTGGTCTCGCACAGCGCTTCCATCGCCGACGCACTCGCCACGGCCATTTCAGTCGGAGGCGTGACCCTTGCAGGTACCGTGCCTGATTCGCTTTTCACCCTCATGATCGTTATAACAGAAGACGAAACCGGCGCTATTGAGCAGTGGAGAAGAGAAGCCCGATGAGAGAAGCGGAATGGTTCGTGAAGTCCGACGGTGGATGGAAGTGCATGCTCTGTCCCAGGGGCTGCACGTTCAGGGAGGGTGCCGGCGGCCGCGGCCTGTGCAGGGTCAGGGGGGTCAAGGACGGCATCCCTTACCTGCCCGGGTACGCCGAATGCGTTTCACTCTCGATAGACCCCATCGAGAAGAAACCCCTCTACCATTTCCTCCCCGGAACAGTGATACTCTCCACCGGCCCCCCGGGCTGCAACCTGACCTGTGATTTCTGCCAGAACTGGACCATATCCCAGAGCGACGATGTTCCCACCCGGCACGTCCCGCCGCAGGACCTTGCGGAGATGGCCATGTCGCGGGGCAGCAGAGGGATAGCCTTCACATACACTGAACCCGCCATCTGGTTCGAGTACATAGCCGATGTGGCCCCCCTGGTGAGGGACCTGGGCGGGGCTGTGGTGATGGTGTCCAACGGCGAGGTTACACATGAGCCCCTGGAGAGCTATATCCGGTTCACCGACGCCTGGAACGTCGATCTGAAATCCTGGTCGCCGGAATTCTACGGAAAGCACTGCAGCGGCAGTCTGGACGCCGTCCTCGACACTCTGAAGACACTGGCCGCATCCCGGTGCCATCTGGAGGTCACGTTCCTGATAATACCGGGAGAGAACGACGACCCGGAGGAGTGGAGGGAGATGGCGGCATGGCTTTCCGGGAACTGCGGCAGGGATACTGTGCTGCACATCTCAAGGTACTTCCCCAGGTACAGGCTCAGGCGGGAGCCCACACCGGTGGAGACCCTCGTATCAGCCATGAAGATATTCTCGGAAAACCTTGACCATGTATACCTCGGCAATGTCTCAGCCGGGTACTCCGATACAGTATGCCCGTCCTGCGGAGCCGTATGCGTGGACAGGAACGGTTGGGCCGTGGACACATCCGGTCTCAGGGGAGGCGCGTGTGCATCATGCGGACAGGAACTCGACATAGTACATGAGCTCTGACAGGGAATACCCGCTGTTCAGACCCGCGGACCTGGCCATACCCCTGTTCCTCGTCCTGGTATTCCTGGTCCTCGGCATCGGCAGCTCGTCAGCTCCCCGGGGAGACCTCTTCCTTGAGATTCACGCGGGGGAGACAACCATGACCGTGCCAATGGTTTCCGATTCGGTCCTCCTCGTTGAGGGCAACCTTGGTCAGATGGAGATCCGGCTGCAGGGCGGAAGAGCGAGGATCGCATCCTCCCCCTGCCCTGGGCAGGACTGCGTCAGACAGGGATGGCTGACCCGCCCAGGGGACATGTCCGTGTGCGTTCCATCAGGGGTCTTCATCGTCATAAGCTGTGACGGCAGGAGTGCTCCCGATGCGGTATCCTACTGATCCTCAGCGGGTCGAGACGTACTTCGCCAGGCCTGCCTTGAGTATGCCCAGAGCGGAACGCATCTTGTCTTCCTCCAGAACGTAGGCTATCCTGATCTCGTCTGTGCCTTTCCCCGGAGTCGCGTAGAAACCAGCGGCAGGCGCCACCATGGTCGTCCATCCGTCCACCGAGAAATCCCTGAGCATCCAGGCCGCGAAATCATCGGTATCCTGCACCGGAAGCCTTATGGTGGCGTAGAAAGCGCCCTCCGGCTTGAGGAAGAATATCCCCTCCCGGCCGTGAAGCTCCTCCATGAGTATATCCCGCCTGTCCTGGTACATGGAGACAACCGAACTGTAGTAATCCTCGTCCAGAAGGTTGTACATCTGCGTCGCGCCGTACTGAGAGAGGGTGGGGGGGCAGAGACGGGCCTGTCCGAACTTCAGGAATCCGGCCATCAGCTCTTCGTTGCGCGTGATCAGGTTCCCCAGGCGTGCGCCGCATGAGCTGAACCGCTTTGATATGGAGTCCATCACTACGGCCCGTTGTGAGATGTCGGGGAACTCAAGCACAGAGGAATGGCGCCTTCCGTCGAATGCGAAATCCCGATAGACCTCATCGGCAAGCAGGAACAGGTTGTTCGCGGTTGCTATGTCCGCCAGTTCAGCTATTTCGTCATCTGTGAGTATCGTTCCCGTGGGATTGTTCGGATTGCAGATAAGTATCGCCCGGGTCTTTTCCGTGATCTTCGAGGTGATCTCCTCAGGAGGGGGGAGGTGGAATCCGTTCTCGACGCTGGAGGTCACCGGGATCAGCCTTACATCGGCCAGTGTGGCGAAACCGTTGTAATTGGTGTAGAAGGGTTCGAAGCATATTATCTCGTCCCCCGGGTCGCAGGTGCCCATCATGGCGAAAATAACGGCCTCGGAGCCTCCGGTGGTTATCATGACCTGTGAAGGGTCAACGGCGATGTCCGATCGGCCGTAGTAGGCCGAAATAGCCTCTCTGAGCTCGGGGAGACCGTTACTCGGGCCGTAGGCCAGGACGGTGCTGATATTGGACCTTACAGCGTCCCAGAATTCGATCGGTGTCGGGATATCCGGCTGGCCTATGTTGAGATGATGTATGCCTATCCCCCTTTTAGCAGCCTCGGCTGCCAGGGGTGCCAGCTTTCTGATGGGTGATTCCTGGATTCCAACAGCTCTTCTGCTGATGCCGGGAGTACTCATGTCCGATTTCCCTTCCGATATGCCATGTGTTTCGGCCAACGCGTAAGTCTGTATATTACGAGGTGAATTACGTTCGTATTATATTACAAAATTCCCCCGGATACCCGATATGGAGACCCGATGATCCTCAGACTGGTTGAACTGGACATACAGGGCTCGCCCGGTGAGAGCATGGATAGGTTCCTGGAAGCGGCCGTCACTCTTCCTCTTCCACATACGGTGGTCCTTCCGGAACTCTTTACCACCGGGTATGTACTTGAAAGAATACCCCGTCTGGCTCACTCCCCGAAGGAGCTGTCCGGCCTGCCACCGGCCCGGACAGCCCGTGAGAACGGCATCTGGATAGTCGCTGGAACATTGCCAGTGGCGGTTGCCGGCGGAGTGGTGAACATGATGGTCGTATACGATCCGGAGGGGCGCCTGGTCTACACCACCGAGAAGGTGCACCTCTTCAGCCAGATGGACGAGGACACGGCTTTTGTGCCGGGTTCCTGCGGGGGGATATTCGACTACACCTCCACCGGCGCCGGAGGCATCGTCTGCTACGACCTTAGATTCCCGGAGCTTTCAAGAAGGCTGACCCTCTCCGGTGCCGAGATACTCTTCGTACCGGCCCAGTGGCCCAGCGGACGAAGGGAGCTGTTCAGGTCACTGCTGCGGGCAAGAGCGGCGGAGGCCCAGGTGTTCACGGTCGGCTGCAACCTGGGTGGGGAGCACCTCGGAGTCCTGTTCAACGGCGGCGGAGGAGTGGCCCATCCGGGGGGAACGATGGTTAAGGGCATGGATGTATCGCAGGGCGTCAGCGACTACGACATAGACCTCGAAGATGTCTCTGCTATGCGCGAGAAGATAAACTGCCTTGAGGACAGGAGACCGGAGGAGTACGGTCTCCTGCTGGAATGGAGAGGTAGACTTGGCCGATAACTACGGTGGCAGGCTCTTCCGGATGGCGATAGTGCTCCTGGGGATAGTGGCAGCAGGGATGATACTCAAGAACGCATCCGGAGTATTCGTACCCCTCACGGTCGCGTTCTTTCTGATGCTGCTCCTCAAACCTGTATCCGACCGTACCGCATACCTGGTGGACAGGACGCTCTGCAGGGTCAAGGGCAAGTTCGGGAGGGAGCATGTCAGCGAGGAGTCCAGGCTGGCCGTAATCTTCTCGGTTATGATAGTGCTGCTGCTCTTCATCTTCCTGTCATTGGGGGTCTACCTTCTGATAAGGGGTCAGATCGAGCTCATACTCAGCAAGGGCAACGAGATAATGGACAACATAGTCGAGCCGATAAAGAGCTGGATGGTTTCAAGCCGTCTGTTCGGCGATGCAGCCGCGGTTTCCGAGTACATCAACAACCTGGCGGAATCGGCCATGAGCATAGCCCCCAATGCCGCCAGACCCATCATATCCGGCGTATTCACCTTTGTGATGATACTGGTCCTCACCACCTTCCTCATGGTCGGGAGGAGACGGCTGGAAGACAACCTTAGGAATGAGCTCAAGTCATCCAACTTCAAGCGGATAATGCACATTTCAGAGAAGATGGAGTCCAATACGCGGAAGTTCATCTTCACCAAACTCAAGACAAGCTCATTGACCGGTCTTGCCATAGGTCTGGGGCTGCTTCTTTTCCTCAGTCCGCAGGATGCCCTGACCTGGGGATCGATATGCTTCGTGATGAACTTCATTCCCATTTATGGATCATTGATAGCCGGTGCTGGGGCGATCCTCTACACCATGGCGGTGTATGAGCACGGGAGCTTTCTCGACGCCTGGCCCGTGATACTGATAGTGATGATCGTCAACAACGCCGTATCCAACTTCATCGAACCTAAGCTGATGCAGTTCTCTCTGCCCCTGGGTCCGGTTACCGTACTCCTGGCCGTGATCATCTGGGCCTGGCTCTGGGGAGCATGGGGTATGATACTGGCTGTGCCCATCACCATACTCATGAAGGTGATGCTGGAGGAGATAAACGGAAGGGGCTGGGAAACGGCAATAATGGAAACTTGATATGGACAATGCCCGTTATTGCCAATGCAGAGACTCAACAACATTGAACATATAGCTTCTCACGGTGACCGGCTCAGGCCGTGATGGAAACAGGATTGGACAGAACAATGAAAAAATTGACCTTTATATTGCTTGTCATGACGGCCGCCCTGGTTTCCGCGGACGATCTCCTCATCACATGGGAGGCGCCGACCGATGATCCGGAAGTAATGCAGGGCCCCCTGGGGGAGTATTTCTCCATTCCCGGAGCAGTGAACACCGGAGTCCCGGGTGAGCCGACCCTGCCCGTCTTCCCCGTTATGGTCCTGTTGCCTCCGGGAGCCGTGGTCGACGGGGTCGAACCTCTTTCGCAGCTGAGCCGCGAGCTTCCCGGCACCGTGGACCTGAAGCCTGCGCAGCACGGAGTGCCCATATCCATGCCCCAGCTGTTCACGCCAACCCCAAGGGATCCGGAGGCGTATTCCCGCGAAGCCCGGCGACCCCTGGTGGAGGCCGTATCACAGGGACATCTCATGGGTTGCAACCTCCTGGACCTGAGGGTTTCGCCCGTCTCCTGGGATCCCGCCACGGGAAAGGCTACTCTGACCACGCTGTTCGCAATGAGGATCGAGTACCATGTCGAATCCATGAACGCTGTTCCCTGGGGCAGGGGAGAGGAGGGGGCCAGGCTGCTCTACAGCATCATCCGCAGCCAGGTCATCAATCCCGAGGACTACCGCGAACCCGTGACCGTCGCCTCCAGAGACCTTCCCTGGGGCGAGTACCTGATAATCACAAGGGACTCTCTGGTTGAGGTCTTCGAACCCCTTGCCCAGTTCAAGACCATGAAGGGCATTCCGGCGAAGATCGTCACGATGGAGTACATAGAGTCGAACTACGGAGGCGTCGACGCAGCCCAGAAGCTGAGATTCTTCCTGAGGGACATATACGAGACGACTCCTCCCACCTGGATCCTCCTCGGAGGCGATACTCCCCTGGTGCCTCACCGTAACTGCTGGGCCACCGCAGAAGGCTATGTAGACGATCCTGCAGCGGACATCTACTTCCAGGACATGAACGACCCGCAGGTGGGCACTGATTACTGGGACTTCAACAACAACGGGGTCTGGGGCGAGACCAGCGGCGACATCATGGACTACCATCCTGATTATTTCATCGGAAGGGCGGCTGTGGAGAACGGTCCTGAGGCCAATATCTTCGTCAACAAGGTCCTGGCCTACGAGCTTCCCCAGCTGGCAGACGGCAGGGATACCGATCCGTGGTACACTTCAATGGGCTTCACCACCGGGATACTCTGGAGCAGTCCGTACTGCCCGGGAAGCGCCGGCAAGGAGAAGGTGGACACCCTTTACACACCGCCGCAGTGGCAGCCGGTCATCAAGCATTACGAGAGCGCCGGCACCCAGAGCTACTCACTGACCATGGCGATGCTCAACGCAGGAATGAACCTGGTCAACCATGCCTGTCACGGCAGCAACAACAGCGTATCCATAGGATCCGGTTCTCTGGGGTCAGGTGACTTCATGAGTCTAACGAACATCTCCGAACACGGCAGGGTGTCCATCTGGAACACTCTGGCCTGCCTCTCGGGCTCCTTCGATACCGGTGGCTGCCTTGCGGAGGCGTGGATCACCTCTCCCGGAGGGGGAGGTTTCTGCATGATGAACACAAGGTACGGCTGGGGAGAACCCTCCCAGCCGGGAGGCCAGTGGAGCGATCTTGTGGACCAGGAGTTCTTCGCCAATTTCTTCACCGAGGATCTCTTCAACCTGGGAGTCGCACACAGCATGGCATGGGACGAGTTCATACCCCTGATCCCGTCGGACCCACATTACGACTGGATAGCTAAATCAATAACCCTCTTCGGGGATCCGGAACTTCCCATGTGGCTCAATGCGCCCGACGGACCCCTGCAGGTGAACGGTCCTGACTCACTATACGTGGGTGTGAACAATATCATCGTATCGGTGACGGACAACTCTGGTCCCGTGGATGATGCCAGAGTCTGTCTGATGCAGGGGGAATGGGACGATCCCTGCATGTACGAGGTCGATTATACAAGCGGCTCTGGACAGGTCAGCATGACGGTCACGGCAACCGACGATCACGATACCGCAGCTCTGACCGTATGGGGCAGGGACCATGCAGCGGTGACCATTGACATACCCGTGACCCTGAACGGAATATCGGGCCCGGAGACCCCGGTGCTGAATCCATCCGTATCGAGACCCTGGCCCAATCCGGCCGTGGGCTCAGTGGCATTCCAGTGGGCTTCACCCAAGGGTAAAGCATCGATAATGATAATCGACGCGGCAGGCAGGATGATAAGAAGGATGGAACTCGAGCCCGGAAGGAGCGGGACACTGGTATGGGAGTGCGATGATGAAAATGGATCCCCTGTGCCTTCCGGACTGTATTTCGCACTATTCCAGGCGGAAGGTTCGGCTCCGGTCACCCGGAGCCTGGTAGTGGTGAACAATGACTAGGACAGTCCTGAAGACTGTCGCGGCTTTTATGTGCATGATCTCGCTTTCAGGCTGCAGCGATGATTCCAGGAGCCTGATGGAGATCTCCAGGGAGAGACAGTGCAGGGCCAACATGAACATTCTGTGCACGGACCAGGCCAACTACCGTGACGCGATCGGGCACTGGGCCTGCACCAATGAAGAGCTGGACCAGTACGCCCGAAGACCTCACTCGCTCACCTGCCCGGTTACGGAGGAGCAGTACCTCATCGAACTGATGGATGACGGGTACGTGATACGGTGCCCGGGGGGTCATGGCTCAATAGTCACCGGACGAAGAAGCTGGACCGGAAATGGAGAGGACACATGAAGGTCCTCCACAGGCAAAGCGGAAGAACGGTGATAAGGTTCGACATTGCAGAGGAATTCCCGAAAACACTGGCCGACTGGTGCAGGAAGGAGCGGATAGGGGCTGCCGCCATTGTGGCAGGCATCGGCATGCTGAGGGATGTGGAGATAGGCCGCTACGACGGCATGGAGTACGAGATAAAGACCGTGGAGCCATCCTCCGAGGTACTCTCACTGCAGGGTAATGTCTCAATGAAGGAGGGTGAGCCCTTCGTCCATCTCCACGTCAGTCTTGCCGACGAGGATATGGATGTCATGGGAGGGCACCTGTTCAAAGGGACGGTGTCCATGACCATAGAGCTGATTCTTCTTGAATTAGATGCGGATTTCGTTCGCGTGCCCGTGGAGGGAACCTTCTGGAAGCTCGATACGCTGGACTGAAAGAATACCTGTTCCGCTGCCTGGAACCATCCACCGTCCTTGACTTCCAGCGTCGTTTTTGTAATGTACCCCTACTTCGGCGGGGCTGTAGCTCAGTTGGTATGAGCACCTGACTGGCAGTCAGGGGGTCACGGGTTCGACTCCCGTCAGCTCCACCATTTGAAGCGGAGGGCATATGCTCTCCGCTTCTTTATGGCAACGATCCACAATGATCTGAGAGCGATGGTGAATATGAACCGACCTGACACCAACGGTATAGGGCCCGGGCTGGCCTTCTCTATAAGTTATAAACTATTATAATCCTATTATTATGAATATAAATAACTATATCGTTATTTTTGACCACGGCAATACAACCCTTGCCGAACTGGTTGATATTGTCTATCTTAACCCTTCTGCGGAAAAGTGGAATTCGTTAGTAATTTCATATGCCGGAATGCTGTTTTTCGGTAAACACTAATCAGTTAGACGGAGGAAAAAAATGACAAAGGCTGATATCGTCTCCAAGATCGCTTCGCGCGATAATATCGACCTCAACAAGAAAGATGTTGCCACTGTGGTCGACAGTTTCCTTGAGGAAATAAGAGAAGCCCTTTACAGGCATGAGCACATAGAGATCAGGCGTTTTGGTACGTTCAAGGTTGTGGACCGCAAGAAGCGTATAGCCAGGAACCCTCACACAGGTGACGCAGTTGAAGTCCCCAAGAGGAGGGTCCCGGTTTTCAAACCTTCAAGACTTATCAAGAATAAGGTCGCAAAGTAAATGCCGAGCGGTAAGAAGAAAAAAAGAAAGAAGATCGCTAAGCATAAGATGAAGAAAAGGCGTCGCGCCAACAGGCATAAGAAGAAGAAAGCCTAATTGAGAATAGCCGTTCTATCAGACACTCATATACCCACAAGGCTGGGGGCAATCCCCGGCCGGGTATATGAGGTCTGTGCAGAATGCGACCTGATCCTGCACGCAGGTGATGTGGTGGAACTAAGCGTGCTCCGTGACCTGGAACGCTTCGCCCCCCTGAAGGCGGTCCACGGCAACATGGATCCTTTCGACATCACCGAACGTTTTCCCGAGAGCCTCGAGCTGAACCTGGAAGGTTTCAGGATTTGCATGACCCACGGCTCAGGACCGGGATTCGGACTCAGGGACAGGCTGCTCAGGCGCTTCAGTCCGAGAAACCCGGATATCATTATCTACGGGCATTCCCACGAGTTCAACGAAGACGTGAAGGATGGCGTACTTAGACTGAATCCGGGAGCGGTATCTTCATCAAAGGGAAAGAGATCGATAGCTCTGCTGGCTCTCGGGAAGAACGAGAATCCGAAAGTGGAGAAGATTACATTCTAGCCGTTCAGTTGCATATTAGTCTCGAAGGTGCCCCCGTAGCTCAGTAGGATAGAGCGTCGGCCTCCGGAGCCGGAAGCATGGGTTCGAATCCCGTCGGGGGTACCA
>JAFGPK010000002.1 GCA_016936235.1 Candidatus Fermentibacteraceae bacterium
TACAGCCAGGGCGGATATCCCTCCGAGACCGCTGTCTACGAGGAGATGGGAACCCTGCGCGGAGTGAATATCGGAAGGTTCAATGTCCTTCCCTTCCATTGGGATGCCACGTCGGGGCTGCTCACGATCTCCCCGAAGATAAGGGTGACGGTGGACCTGGGAAGCAGTGTCACAATGGACCCCAGGCTTCTCAGCAGGTTCTTCGTCAACACCTACAGGACACTGGTGAACGCAGAGGTCCTCGGCGAACCCGGGATGTCAATAAGCTGCTCCTCCAATGAGCCGGTCCGCGCCTCCGGCATCAGGCAGGCCCGTGACATCACTGCGGCGGACCTGCTGATAATCGCCGGTGACGACTTCGTGGACAGCATGATGAATACCTTCATCCAGGCCAAGATGGACCAGGGCTACCTCACCGCCATCGTGGCCGCCGGGAGCTGGAACCAGACCGAGATCAAGAATTACATCCAGAACGCCTACGACAACTGGGTATTGCCCCCCAGCTTCATACTCTTCGTGGGGGACCACGGCGACCTCATCAGCTACAGCGCTCCCACAGGCATGTACAGTGACAACAGGTATGTCTGCATGGACGGCTCCTCCGATTACCAGGCCGACATCTTCAACGGCCGTTTCGTGACCCCCTCGAGCCAGTACCCGGTAGTGGAAGCCAAGGTGCTCAAGTGGCAGTTCGACCCTCTGATGGACCCTGATTTCTGGGGCAACGTACTCTGCGCCGGCTACTTCCAGGCAACCAGCGGAACGAGCACCGTGGCGGAACGCTGGTTCTGCTTCACGTGCGAGACCGTACGGGACACCTACATAGACATCTACGGAAAGACCGTGCAGAGGGAGTATACGAAGAATACTTCGGCCCCCCCTCCATACTACTACAGGAACGACCTTCCCAGCGCGGGACAGCAGATCCCCATGGACATAGTCTGGGACGGTGACGCCGCGGGAATACTGGCCAGCATCAACAGCGGAGTCTTCCTGGTACAGCACAGGGACCACGGCAGCGTCGGCGGCTGGGGCGACCCCTATTTCGTCACGTCTCACCTCTCTTCACTGACCAACGGCGAGATGACCCCCATGGTGATGAGCGTGAACTGCCTGACCGGCCAGTTCTCGTCGAACTGTTTCGCAGAGAACTTTTTCAGGATGGAGGGAGGCGCGGTGGGAGTCCTCGCTGCCACCGAAGTGAGTTACAGCTACTGGAACGACTACCTGTGCTACGGTCTCTACAAGTCCTTCAACGACGAGTACACCAGCCCTCCAGCCCTATACACCGACCCCACCGGCAACTACCTGACGGGGCAGGCGCTGATGTGCGCCAAGATAGAGATGGAGACATCGGCCCCCATGTGCCCGTATCCAACAAACAGGGCCGAGACCGAGTGGGACCTCTTCCACTGGTTCGGAGACCCCACGATGGACATGAGGACGGAAGTTCCCCACGATCTGTACGTTGATGCCCCCTTCACGCTTCCCCAGGGCTCGACTGAGGCCACCTTCCATGTGGGCGACGGGAGGGGCTCCGTATGCAACGCCCTTGTCTGCATATCCCACGACAGCCTCTGGGCAAGCGGCTTGACTGATTCCACCGGACTCGTCACCCTCACTTTCGATCCAATCGGGGGTCTCAACGATATTACATGGATGGTGACTGCCCACAACGCGCTGCCCGCCGAGGGAGTGATCAACGGGGTAGGGATCGAGGGCGACCCGCAGACTTTCTTCACCTATGTGGGTTCGCCTCATCCAAATCCGGCCGCCGGCCTTCTCACCGTTCCCGTCTCGCTTGCGTCAGGCGGGTATTTCGAGATTACAGTCTACGATACTGCTGGAAGGGCGGTTGCCAGGTTATACTCGGGAGAGCTGGAGGCCGGCCTGCATTCCATCACGTGGGATACAGGACATGTGCCGCAGGGTGTCTACATGATTCATGCAGCGGACCCGGCGGGAAGCGTGACAACGAGACGCATCGTCGTCTGCAGGTAACCCCGGGTCGGATCAGGACGATAAGGAGGGCGGAGCGAAGGCTCCGCCCTCCTGAATAACATGAAAGGCTTCTGTTCACTCGCTGACGGTTATGGTCAGCCTGTAGTCCCCGGTACCGCCGTCGGTGGAGTACACCCTGGCTTCGTAGGACCCTGAGGAGGCGATGGTATATGTCAGATTATCGCTGTCAGCGTACTCCGAGTCCCACTCCGCCAGCACAGCGCCGGTTGAAACCTCGATGATCTTGGTGAGCGGTGTAAAACCCTCGGCACTCACTTCAATGGAGACGCTGTCCAGAGGTCCGGCCTGGAATACGAAGCCGTCGTAGGAAAGATCTGAATGATAAGGATCCGTTGTGTCGCCTCCGTCTATCCGCCCGGATTCCTCCATCACCCTCAGGGTCCCGGCGGCGGCATCGCCGCCATCGCCGCAGCCGAAGATGATCGCGGCGCCCGCGAGCAGAACGGACAGCAGGGGCTTTGTTCCAGAACAGGACATGTGAGTCTCCCTTCAGTCTACTGAGCATACAAAGGCCGGGTCAGAGCAGAGGGTCAGGTGAATCCACCTTTCCACCCACTATGTGAGCAGCCTCACGGCACCCGCCGTCGCAGTCGAGCTTCAGTTCGCAACCGCCGCACTGAGACGGAAGGTACCTCCTCATCGTGAATATCCTCCAGTAATCGTTGTCCTTAAGCTTCTTCCATTCCCTGACGTTCTCCAGTCTCTTCTCCGAGTGGTTGCACACCCTTACAAAACCCGAGGGTCCCACAACGAAGAACTTCAATGCCGCGGAGCATCTTGTACCCACTCTCAATGTCCTCAGTTTCAGGTCCTTCACAATGCAGAGGGGCATCTCGGTTCCCAGCGTCCCGACCCTTCCGGCCCTCGTGAGAACATCGTCGGCGGTGGTGAGCATTTCCAGCACCTGGTCCGAGTCCAGGGACAGCTCATTCGAGTTCAGAAGACCTCTTCCACCGGGGAGGAACCTGTTCATCAGAAGCTGACCCGCGCCCGCGATGAAGGCTGCTGTAAGCGTGTTCCTCAGCTCATGCAGATTGAGAGCGGTGACAGTGCTGTTCACTGTGGTCGGAATGCCCATCTCCCCGGCTTTCCTGAACTTCTCCAGTACAAGGTCGGCATGGTCGAATCCCGTGTGGTGCCTGAAAGTTGAAAGGCCGGGGAGACTCAGACTCAGCTTGATGCCCAGCCTGGCCAGGACTTCCATGACACGGTCGTCCACATGATACCCGTTAGACAGCAGGTAGATGTCGGGGGTGACCTCCCTGCTCACAAGTGTGCCGTCCACCGTCTCGACTCTGGATGCGCTCAGCGATGCGGCGTACTCCAGCAGTTCAAGGCAGTCGTCGCGCAGCAGAGCTTCTCCTCCGGTGAAGGCCAGTGCGCTCACGCCGTTGTCGCAGAGAATTCCGATGACTTCCTTCCAGTCATCCGTGGTGAGTTCGGGCAGCACCTTGAAACCTCTTCCCGCGCCGAACCAGGGGCACGAGCAGAAACTGCAGCTGTGATTGCAGCGGTAGGTGAGTTCCAGTACCGCGTTGGCCGGCAGGAAGGACCTTGAGCCTATCCTCATGGAGCTTCCGGTACTCCCAGCAGCTCTCTCAGTCTATCCGCGTGCTCCCTGAGGGGAAGCTGCGAATCGTTCTCTGTCAGGTAGTAGAGTCTCCCCTGAAGGAAGGATTCCAGCAGCCTCAGGTCATAAACCGTGACGCTGTTCACCGTCTCGGTGCTGTCTGTGGAAGCTACCCTGAGGAGCAGTGCGGGGTCACCTTCCCTGTCAGGGGAACAGAAGTCGCAGAACAACCTCTCGTCCAGGGTTACCTGAAATTCAGTGATACCATTTATGAATTCGGCCATTCTGCGGCAGCCCTGCAGCTCCCACTCTATGAATGGAGTGTTGTAATCATCGTAGATGGTCTTCTCGCCGCAGACGGGACAGATGTACTCAGCCACGGCGGGATAGGCCATGGCCTCGTAGCACATGGCGCCCATGACCGGTTCAGGAGGCTCCTGCAACTGCAGCCTGGCAAGGAGACCGTTGACCTGTTCCATGCTCAGAGAGCTCAGAGTGACTCTGTCAAGGACCTTCTCGAGCAGCTGGTATTCTCCTGGAGGACCGCCTTTAGTCCTGCTGAGACCGAAAGCGCTGGTTGCGGCTATCAGTATCACGGCTGCGAATATGTACCACATGGGACGTCCCTTCTGCAGTCAGTCAACCAGTCCGAGCCTCTCCGCCTCCGAAGGACGCTGTCTCTCCAGCAGTTCGAAGAAGGCGTACTGGGTTATGATGTTCAGTTCCCCTATCATGGCGGAGACCTCTGTATCAAGCGGATGGTAATAACTGCTCGCTTCTCCCATCCAGTCGATGTCAATGCCGTAGATCCTGCTCATGACCGACCGGCCTATTCCGTCCACCGCGGTGGAATCATGGGTATCAACCCGATAACCTATCCCCACGAAGATGTCTATGTACCTTTCGGTCAGTTCCGAGAGAAGCGGCTTCAGGGCTTCCGGTTCGGGCCTGTCTGCCAGCAGGGTTTCCAGTTCATCCATGCAGGCCAGGTAATTGTCGGCTATCTCACCCGCCAGCTGATCGGGGTCGGTGGATCGATCCGCTTCAAGTGCTTCCGCATCTGTCCCGTCCGATACGTTCCCTTCCTCCTGACCTCCGCAGGAGATCATCAGGAACATAATGGGACACAGAAGGAAAACACGCATCTTCAACCCGTTCATAGCTTCCTCCTCTTCCTTTTCCTTTTCATCCGACCGTTACGGAATCCAATGTCACATGAACCGCTGGAACCGGTCTGAGGACACTCCGCAGACAGGACACTTGCCGGGAGGTTCCTCCCTGGCGCAAAGGTAACCGCATACTCTGCATCGGTACACAGGGTAGGGCAGGCTCATACTTCCGGTGTCGCCTCCTCCCCTCCTGCGCCCAGCCCTTTCAGCCGGGTCGGCAGGTCTGCGCTCAGGGACCGCCTTAAGCTCAATCCCTCCTTCACTCACTTCATCCGCCACGTATAGCCCGCAGTAACAGGCGCCGTACTCAACAAGGTCGGCGTCCCTGTAGTCGCAGGGGCATATGATGTCCAGGTCTTCGTCCCTCCTGCCGTCGGCCAGCCTGCAGGGACATGCCATGTATCCGTAACGGTCCGTATTCGTAAGCAGCCCTTCCATCAGCTCCATAATGAATTCCCTGTCGGGGTTGAGGCTGTAGCCACCTTCCAGGGCCTGGCGGCCTATCCTCTCGCAGAGTTCCTCAGCCCTGCCCGTGTCGTTCATGCATCCACTCCCAGGGCTTCCCTCAGTCTCTCCGGGGAATGGCCCGTTATCACGGTGTCATTGTCTATCACCACCGTGGGGAAGTTGCCTGCCGGATTGTGGCGCCTCATCTCCGCCACCGCCTCCCTTCGGTCTTCTCCGTTGAGTCTGTCGACGTAGATATATGAGTAGGAAACTCCCAGGCTGTCCAGGAGTCTTCTGGTCTTCCTGCACCAGGCACATGTGCTCAGGGCGAAGAGTATCACCCTGCCCCTGTCTGCACCTTCAACGTTAATCAGCTCCATGAAGCCTCCAGTTGTATGAAACATCGGGTTTGAAGTGCAGCCTTTACTCCAGAATCCATGAGACCCTTCGGCAGGGATTGGTCCTGTCAGCGACCCTTGTGGATTCTCAGGCCCTGGAATGAAGTCCTATCCTGTTGCCCTCGGTATCACTGACGAATGCCACGTAGCCGTGACGGCCAATCCCGGTCCTTCCCTGGAGCACTTTTCCGCCTGCTCCCTCGATCATTCCCAGGATCTTCTCCATATCCGGCGCTGTAAAATAGACAAGAACACCCTGGAGGGAAGGTACATAATCCGTTGCCTTGACAAGGCTTCCAGCAGCACCCGTCTCATCGCCCAGCATCGGGAACCAGGCCATCTGGACCCCGGCCTGTTCCTGTATCTCCATGCTGAAGGAGAACACCCTCCTGTAGAAGCTGCATGCCCTCTCCATGTCTTCCACCGGTATTTCGAACCAGCCGACCGGATTGCACTCTCTTCCCATGCTCGGGTCTCCTTTCCGTTCTCCGGGGTGAAGCGTCCATCAGCGCACCTAGGTTCCGGCCGCCTCCAGTTCCTCGATCATCCTGACATGCTCCATGCTGCTTGTGACACCGCATGCCTCCCGGACCAGGTCGAGGGCCTCCCTGCGCCTGGACTCGGGATCGTATTCACTCTTGAGGCTCTCAGGGAGCCTGCACGTTGTCTTCCATATCCTGAAGGAGCAGAGTATTCTCTCGCCAGGGTCTTCAGAGGAATCCCGGAGAGACTCCATCCTCCTCAGGTTGAGCCTGATCACTTCCGGATCATTGGTTTCCTCTATGCGGAGCATGGCGTCCATGAGAGCAGCAGAGGTCATCATCTCCCGAAGGCCAATGCTGCGACAGATGTCCAGCCCCTCTCGATTGGCCTCGTCCGCCTGGAAGAGTCTTCCCAGATCGAACAGCATCGCGGCCTTGAGTACAAGGAATATGCCCGTATAGTACCTGAGCTGTATCGTTCTTGAAATCCTGATACAATCATCGTAATGCTGCTCCGCTTCATCGAACCGTTCCATCGCCTCGAGACAGGCGGCCATGTAGCCGTGGGCCTCTGCCATTCCGAATGCATAATCAAGGTCTGTGGTTATCTCGAGCTGTTTCAGGTAGAGTTCAAGTGCCTCAGGGAACATACCCGTATCGTACCTGAGCAGTGCCAGACCTCCAAGCAGGCCCGACAGGCCCCTCCTGTCGCCTATCTTCCTCGCTATCTCGATCCCGCGGCTGAAATCAATCATAGCCTTCCGATGATCTCCCATGTTCCTGTACAACGTCCCTCTGTTCCCAAGTATCGTATAGAGGGTATCCAACCTCTTCATTCCCTCGGCCATGGCAGCGGCCCTGTTGAAGAAATCCTCCGATCTTATGCTGTCAGCCTTGTCCTTGTAGACGCAGCCGAGGTTGGCCAGACATTTGATTCTCTCCACCGGCAGGTCCACCATTTCCAGCATGTCCAGCTTCCTGAGGAACAGCTCTTCCGCTTTCCCGAAACTGGATCGGTTGAAATGGGTGGCAGCCCTGTATCCCAGGGCTTTCACGTATTCCTCCACATCGCCCGAGCCTTCCAGAAGGGATTCCGCTCTTGCAGCCAGTTCTTCAGCTTCCTCCGGAGCCCCCTTTCTGAGCTTTAGCCAGGATTTGAGGGTCAATACCCTGCCCAGGGCCGTTTCATCCCCCATGGTCCCAGCCAGGGTTTCGGCTTCCTCGCACATTTCTATTCCCCGGTCCCACAGGTTCATCCTGTTCAGAACGGAGATGATTGAAAGCATGATCCCGACCCTCTCCCCTCGGCGATCATCACCAGGTCTCCCTGTGACCCCGAGTAGCTTTTCATAGTATCCCAGAGCTTCCCGCAGGCTGTAATTCGCCTCGGAAACAGCAGCTGCCTTCCTCAGGTATGAAGACGCCTTTTCAATGTTACCCGCCTTCTCAAAATGGCGCGCAAGGTCGGGAAAGAAGCTCTCGGCAGCCGGGTAAAGCTCTTCAATGACCGCTGCAGCCCTCTCGTGGGTGCTGCGCAGTTTGGACAGCAGCTGCATCGTGTAAGCCGTATCTCTCAGGAGATCGTGCTGGAAGACGAACACAATGCTGGACAGGGCGGACCATATTCCAAGTTTTCTGCCTGACTCGAGGAGGGGAATGATCCCTTCCTTCCCGTGCATCCTGCCAAGGACCCTTGTGTTGAACTCGTATCCCAGAACCGACGCTGTCTGCACAAGGGCCCTCAGACCGGCGGACATCCTGTCTATCCTTGCCTGGAGAATATCACTGATGCCATGGGGAATGGAACCGGGTCTCACCATCAGAGTCCAGAATCCATCCTTCAGCCGAATGCTCTCCGTTTCCATCAGGTATCTGATGTACTGGTCGATGTAAAGCGGTATGCATGAGGTTCGAAGAGATACGAACGACCGGAGTTCCTGCTCCGGAGGAGCTCCCAGTACTGCCTCTATGAAAACCGGGACCATCGTTTCAGAAAGGGGTTCCAGATGGATTACCTTGAGCACTTCACTGCGCAACGACAGGGATGGAATGCTGCCATCGTCGGAATGCCTGCAGGTGAGCATTACGAACAGAGGAAGGGAGTCCGGCGACCTTGACAGCATTTCGAGGATTTCGGCCGAGGCGCTGTCGATCCACTGGAAATCCTCCATCACAAGCACCAGGGGGTCCAGCATCGCCAGCGAGTACAGGAGTACCCTGAGAGCCAGAAGCGTGTTCTCATGCCTGCCCCTGGCTTCCAGCCTTCGATAAAGGGAGTCCTCGTCCTCGATCCCCAGAAGAGCCTGGAGCATAGAGACCGTTCTTTCCAGTTCCTCAACGGGAGTCGGGTCCCCGAGTTTGTTGATCAGCCTTTCCATCAGGGATATCCAGTTCCGTTTGAAGGCAGCCCTGTTGCCCCGTGTACCAGCACCCTCCTCCTGGCCGAACATTTCCCTGAGGAGGGGAAGGAAGGGTTCAAACCCAAGATCCGATATGTCGGAGCATTGCAGGTTGATCCTCCTGCACCCGAGCTCCGCCATTCGGCCAGCTACGGAACTGACCAGGTGGGATTTTCCGATACCGGCTCGACCTGCGACTATCGCACATCCGGCGAAACGCCCATCCAGGATGGGTGAAGCTTCGTTCAGAAGTTCCTCCTGCTCTTCCTCCCTCCCGATGAGCTTTCCTGTGAAGCTGCCAACAGAGGTTTCCAGGAATCCCTCCTCCAGTTTCGTCACCCGTGTGATACCGCTCTGTCCCCTGAGGGGAAGCGAGAATGTCTCAAGGGATTCTCTGTTCCCATGAACACGCTTCAGCACTTCCTCTGAGACGAAAACACCCGGTTCGCAGGAATTCCTCATTATTCTTGCGGCTGTATTGACGTGGTTGCCGATGACGGTATAGGTGTTCCTCCTCTGAAACCCGATGATACCGGCGTATACCGTCCCTGCTGAAATGCCTGCCCTGAGCTTTCCTTCGAACCGGCTCAGTATCTTCCGAGCGAAGATGATAGAGCGGGTCCCGTCGTTCTCGAAGGACCACGGGGCACCGAAGAGTACCAGAATGTATGGTCCCATCTCATCCAGATGGACCCCCTCGAAGTAACCTCCCGCTCTGGATGTCTCCTCCATGAGACCTTCCACAAGAGCAGCCAGGTAGCGGCTGTCTGCGCAGAGGGAGGGAAGCGGTGAAACAAAGACAGGGAAGACTCTCCTGAACTCGCCGAACCTTTCCCCATGGATCAGCAGTTCCGGAAAGAAAGACCTCTCGGCGGTTGTGCTGCTCCTCACGGAAAGCATATCGGGGAAGCTTCCCCTACTTTCTCCCGATCCCACGCACCGTGTGGTGACTATCCCTTTCGGACAGGCGGCGGAGGCTGCCCGGCAGGCTGCCCTCATCGCCTCTCCACTGAAGTACCAGGTCTTCATGTTCGATCCGGCGATGCCCCATTCGAGCCTGCCTGTGGCTATCCCGGCTTTGAATGAGAGTTCCGTCACGTCCCTTATACCGGGTGAGTTCCCTGAATCGGAGAGAATCGACATCAGATCCGATCCCAGGGAAAGCGCCATGTCCATGCTCGTTCCGGGGGAAATGACCGTGAAGGAGTCTCCGGCGAAGCCGGAGATGAAACCTCCTGAAGCCCTTATTCTTGACATCAGCCTCCTGCAGAACAGTTTGTTGAGTATCTCCGACAGGATCTCAGCTCCCTGATGTCCACGACGGGACAGTCTCTCGGTAAGGGGTGTAAATCCCGAGATATCGAACAGGAACACGGAACCGGTCAGATTCCCTTCGAATACCCTCCTTCTGTACTGATGCAGTATGAACCTCGGGACCAGTCCTGGCATTTCACCTCCCGGATGTCTTCTTTTAACCGCCTGCAAGGATAAGAGGGGGTCATGTGGGGGTCAAGCTGCGGGGAACGTCCCGTGTTGCTGCCGCTTGCGCGTGGGTTTAGAATTGATGCTGCGATCAAGACACATTCAGGAGGAGAGGTATTATGAGAATTCCGACGATTCTGGCCGCTTCAATCCTGCTGCTCGTCCTTGCATGCGGTGGGGAGGACGGAGAGCAATCCCGCACGGAGACCACAGAGGCAGCTCAGGAGGATCAGGATGGAGGCGGGACGGAGATATCCGAGATAGTGGAAACCGCCCCGCAGCCGCTGTATCCGGAGGGAGCCCTGGATCCCGCTCAGGTGACCCCCGAAACCCCTGTCAGCGCCGCCGCCCTGTACAGGGCCTACTTCATATGGGACGGCAGGACTGTCATGCTTCAGGGATATCCGGACATACCCTACGTTGACAGCATGATGGTAGAGGATGAACTCAGACTTGCGGCCGCTCCCGGAGATGATCAGGAGCTTGCCACAGTTAGTTTCACCGAGATCCAGAACGTACCGGTCACCGAGGATATGCTGGTCACTATCAGAGGTACGGTGGACTACTACTGGACCGGCGAACTGAGGCTCATCGAAGGCTCCTTTGTCGAGAATGCCCCTCCGGCCCAGCCTGCAGTGGAGACGAGTCCGTACGTCTACAGTGGCGAAACCCCGCTTGCTGTGGCCGATTTCTACGAGATGTTCAATGTCTGGAAGAACAGAGAGGTCCTTGTTGAAGGGTATTACCATTCCACCACTACATCGACGACTGATTACGGAGTGACAGTCAGGGTGGACCTTGCAGAACCAAGTGATATCTACACAAAGTACGTGGCATGCAAGATGGCAGGCGGGATTCCCGAGGAGAGCGACTCCCTGCTGGTCGCCGAAAGGGAGGGCACCAGGATAAGGGGTACCGTGACCGGAGAATCCTTCGGAATGGTAGGCCTTGAGGACTGTGTCCTGGTAAACCGCTAGACCGGTATATGGAAGACCGCTCCGGAGTGGAGGTGTTCCGGAGCGGTCAACATCGGCCTCACCGAAGAAGAGCCCGTTTCGCCGTACCAGTCAGCTCTCGAGAGGAGGAGAGTTTCTTCCAACCGTTCTCAGTCAAGCAGACCCTTCCTCGGTGAGGTTGCTCTCACTAACTGTAATACCCCGGACCCGGAATTGTTCCCGGCCTTGTCCATGAGTATACATCTCCATTGAATGATGGCTGACGGAACCGCCGTGGTTCGAGCGGGGAGGGGAATTCCGGGGTTGCACCGAAACCGCTCTCATTCAGGGTCGATCCGCCAGCCATTTTCATCCATTCCATCACAATTTCATATCTCTGCTATAGGATATTACCGAAATGCGCTATAAGTTCCCGGAATCTCGCCTTGTCCTCTCGCGGGATTGGAATATGTTTGTCCAGGCTCAACGGATGGAGGTCGTGATTTGAAAAAGCACAGGTCCGGTTCTGCGGGTACTTCGCGCAGCAGTTCAAAGGGCGGATTCTCTTTCGGAAAGTCGTCCGGGTCAGGCGGAACGGCAAGCAGCGGCAAGAAGCCATTTTTCTCGGGTTCCGGGCTGAAGATGAAGTCCGCCAGGAGGAAATCCTTCGTGAAACCAGGCAATGATCCTGGACCCAAGGTCAGGGACGGGTCGGGGGGGCTGCTCGAGGAGAACCCGTCTGGAGAACAGACCGGAGTAGTACAGCAGGCCCTTCAGAGCACCGGGTGCGGATGCTGCAGTTCCATAGCCGGCATGATCTGGCTCATGGTGCTGGGAGTCATTGCCGTAGTGGTCATACTCGCCCTGAAGTGCGGGGGCTGCTGAGCCTGTCTCCGAGCCGGTGATACGGAGTGCTCACAGTAGCCGTGGCAGCACAGTACGTACAGGCGGTCAGGAATACTGCTCTGCTGCCATTATCCGCAGGGGATTCCGGATGGTAAAGCTGGAATGGAACCCAAATATCGAAGGAGGAACATGCAGCCGGCGCTGCTTGCTGAAGACCTTTGCTATTCCTACGGATCTGTAAGGGCCGTGGACGGTATCAGCTTTCATGTGGACCCCGGGGAGATACTGGGCTTCCTGGGACCGAACGGAGCCGGAAAATCAACCACGATCAAGATGCTCACCGGGCAGCTTGAACCCGATTCCGGGAAGGTCACCCTCCTGGGAAAGAGCATGTCCAGGGATGACCCCGAGCTTCAGGCAAGGATCGGGGTCTGCTTCGAGGAGAAGAACCTGTACATCAACATGACGGCCAGGGAGAACCTGGACTTCTTCGCCGGTCTGTTCGGGATAAGGCACCCCGATACCCTGAACCTGCTTGAGAAGGTAGGCCTGGCGGACAGAGCGGACGAAAGGGTCAGCAGGTATTCAAAGGGTCTGAAACAGCGGCTGATGATGGCCAGGGCACTGATCAACGCACCTGACATACTCTTTCTTGACGAACCGACCGACGGGTTGGATCCGGTTTCCAGCCGGACTCTCAGGGGGATCATACGTGAGCAGGCCCGAAGAGGAGCCGCGGTGCTCCTCACGACCCATGACATGTGGGAAGCCGATGAGCTGTCGGACAGGGTAGCCTTCATCAGCGAGGGCTCAATTCACGCGATTGACACACCGGACGCCTTGAAGATCAGATACGGGAGCAGGTCGGTCAGGATAAGGCTGTCCACCGCCGGAGGGACACGGGAAGAGGTTGTTCCGCTGGGCTCCACGGAAGCGGCAGAGAGGATCAGCCTGCTGGCCGCATCACCTGACCTCATGACCATCCATACGGAGGAAGCCACCCTTGAAGCCGTCTTCATAGAAATAACCGGAAAGGAACTGGGCATTTGAGGGGCCATGCCATCAGGCCTCGGGCGGTATCCGCAATAGTGCTGAAGGATCTCAGGGAATTCTCCAGGGACCGCCTCTGGATGGTCCTCACACCGGTATCACTTGTATTTGTCGTTATTGTCTTCCTTCTCCTCCCCGATCGCACCGGTTTCAGGATGGCGGTCGGTGTCTACCCCGAGAGACTGGCGGAGTACGCCTCGGGCATCCCCGAAATCCTGTCAGGGAGCGGTATTGAGATACTGGGCTTTTCGAGCCCGGGAAAACTTGAGGAAGAGTTTTCCTCCGAAGGCGTCACTGAAGGGATATCTGCTGGCGTGGCTTTCCCCGCCGATTTTCCCGAAGGTCTTGCTTCGACCGGGGGCATGACCGTAAGGCTCTGGTTCTCCGGGACGCTGCCGCCCGGGACCGAAAGGGCTCTGAGCAGCGGGATCAGGGAGCTTGGCTACGCACTTCAGGCGGTTGTCAGGGGCTCGGATCCCCTGGGGCAGCTCCCGGTGAGACTTCCGGAACTTTCATGCATTTTCCCGGAGGCGGGTTCCAACGAGGCGCAGCTTTCAATGAGGCAGCGGATGCGACCCGTGCTGGTCATGCTGATACTCCTTGTGGAGGCGCTGGCCCTGGCGGGACTTGTCTCCATGGAGATTGAGCACAGGACCGCAACCGCTCTGCTGGTGACCCCGGTCGGCACAGGGGACTTGCTTGCCGCCAAGTGCATCACAGGAATGCTTCTGGCCGCCAGCCAGGCGGTGGTCTTCCTGCTTGCAACAGGGGCATTCGCCGTCGACTGGCCGCTGGTTTCGATGCTTATCCTGCTTGGAGCCGGGATGGCGTCAGCCGTTGGCATGATCTCAGGCGCCGGCGGAAGGGATTTCATCGGGACTGTATTCTTCGGTATGATGCTCATCATCCCCCTGATGGTCCCGGCAGTCTCTGTTTTCATACCCGGGCGTCCCTCGCTGGTTTTGAGGCTGCTCCCTTCCTACGGCCTTGTTGAGTCTTTCTACGGTGTACTGGGACAGGGAAAGGGCTGGGGCTTCGCTGTTCATCACATGCTTGTCACCCTTGCATGGGTGACAGCGCTGATGACCTTCGCCCTTGTTTTCCTCAGGAGAAGGGTGCGTTCCCTGTGAAACCCGGGCGGGTCCTGCACCTTCTTCGGGGAGATGTCATGTCGGGTTTCAGGTCCCCCGTGGTCATCTGGCTGATAATCATGCCCTTCGCCATTACCCTCCTTCTGCAGCTGGTGTTCACAACGCTTCTCTCTCCGAGGCCGAGGCTGGCAGTTCTGGACATGGGATCCTCGACGGTCACGGAAGAGCTGCGACTGGCGGAAGAACTGGATATGACCGTGGCGGGTACCGGGCAGGAGTTGTCCGAACTCGTTGAGTTTGGAGCGGCGGATATGGGAGTGACCCTGCAGGAGGACTTCGACAGCCTGGTCAGATCAGGATCGAGACCGGCACTTGAGCTGACGGTCCGGCCGGCAGGGGCTCCTTCCAGCAGGGCGATCATACTGCTGATAATCATGGACATCTTAAGACAGCTTGACGGAAGCGTTCCTCCGCTTGAAGTGAGGGTCGAGACGCGAATGAGCGGTGAAGGGCCTTCACTTCGGGCCAGGCTTGTCCCTGCAGTAGTCCTGATGGTCCTCATAGTCGCCGGGATCTTCGTTCCTTCCTTCCTCCTGATCGGGGAGAAGGAAAAGGGGACCATTACGGCCCTTCTTGTCACACCAGCCAGGCTCAGCGAGGTACTTGCCTCCAAAGCCGTTCTGGGCTTCCTTCTCACTGTCGGGCTCTGCATGGCTATGCTGGCCCTGAACGGTGCGCTGTCGCACAATAATGGCCTTCCACTGATTCTCACGGTAGTGGCCGGTGCGCTGGTATGCAGCTGCGTAGGCCTTATCTACGGCTGCCTGGCTCCCGATGCGAAGACTCTCTACACCATGGTCAAGAGCCTGAACATCCTCCTTGCGGGACCGATTGCCTTCTACCTGGTATCAGGCATTCCCCGCTGGGTGGCAATGGTATTCCCGACGTACTGGTTCATCGATCCCCTTTACAGGATAACTCTCGAGGGCGCGGGTTTGAACAGTATAGCCGGCAGTCTGGCAGCGACCCTGCTGCTGGGGATGGCACTGCTGTTCCCGGTGAGACTCCTGAGCAGACGAATGCTGGGGCACTGAGGGAGGGTCTGTGATCGAAAGAGCGCTGGTGATCAGGATAGGACTCCAAAGATTGTGCAGATTATTTGCGCAGGTTCAATAAAGGGTGACCGTCCCCATTTTATGAAGGGAGTATTGATAAAATGATGCAATTATTGCTGGCGCTGGTGATGCTTATCCCGCCTGGCCCGGGAACTCATACGGGAGAGGTGTATACGTCCACCTTCTCGATTGCGGCGTTTGATTCTATAACGGGGGAGTGCGGGGTCGCCGTGGCATCCAAGGTTCTTGATGTCGGGTACATAGTCCCCTGGGGAGAGCCCGGAGTCGGGGTCGTGGCAACCCAGGCACAGACCAACGCCATGTTCGGGCCCGAGGGGCTGGAACTCCTAAGAGAAGGCGCCACTGCAGAAGAGGCGATTATGTCACTGCTCGCGAGAGACCCTGACAGCACGTTCAGACAGCTGGGAATCGTGGACTTCCATGGAGGTTCCGCCTCCTTCACGGGAAACGGCACCATGGACTGGGCCGGGAGCATCACGGGACCCGGATACGCAATTCAGGGCAACATCCTCACCGGCCCGGAAGTCGTCCGGGAGATGGAACGGGCCTACCTCGGCGAGGAAGGCTCACTGGGAGACAGGCTGCTGGCAGCCCTTCTCGCGGGTGACGCCGCCGGTGGGGACAGCAGGGGGAGGCAGTCTGCCGCCATGGTCGTCTTCAGAGAGGGAGGCGGCTACCAGGGAAGCAGCGACCTTCTTGTCGACATCAGGGTCGCCGATTCCCGGGACCCCCTTGGAGACCTGCAGAGGATCTACTCCAAGTGGTGCATGTGGTTCATCTTCCCTGTCTACATTGATGCAGGATACCCTGAGACGGATTATGCCCTGGATATAATGGAAGATTACATGGCCTCGGGCGAAGTCGACGCACAGGACCTGAACGGACTGGCATGGGAGCTGGCCACCAGGCAGCTGTACCCGGAGAGAACGGTGGAGATAGCACTGATGGCAACCGCCATGGAACCGGATGACGCCAACATAATGGACACGGTGGCCGAGTCGTACTACGCCCTTGGCGATTACGGGGCTGCAGTGGAGTGGGAACGGAGGGCGTTGGACCTCGACCCGGAGAACGACTTCTTCACCCAGCAGATGTACAGGTTCCTCATGGCACTGGAGGAACGGAACCCCTGACGGGGGGCAAAAGGCCTATTCCACCCCTTCCCCCATTGAGCGGACCTCGGTGATGGCTCTGAAAGCCTCCAGAAGATCCGCATGTTCCAGCTCCCGGTCGGACAGACTCAGAAGCCCTTCCGGAGTTATCCTGCACCAGCTGTCGCCGAAGGATACCGCCACGTCTCCCAGCTCCCATTCCCGGAGAAGGTCGAGGTACACGGCATAGGATGATATCAGGACCAGACTGTCCCACTGTCCATCATCACCTGACCAGTGGCCTCCAAGGGCGACGAAGACCACAATCGCCGAATCGGGACCGGAAAGACTGACAATAGGTTCCATCTGCAGGTAGTGTGCCAGCTCCCCGGCCATCATGAGTGCGTCATCCGGATGCTGTGACCCGGGTCCGGCTCCAGCCGCCGGTCCACCCTCGACAGGGACGGTGATGGCAAAGATCACCAGTGTTACCTGAATACCTGTCCTTATCATTCTCAATACCCAACTACAGCAAACCCGTTGCTGAAAACGAACGCATGCGTGAATTTCGGCTCGATCACGAACAGTCCGGTCCTGTCAATGTATCCCCAGGGCCCGTCCCTCGACTCCCTGGCCGGGGCCATTCCCTGCGAGAAATCCATGACCCGGGCGAACCTTGGTTCTATGGCCATTTCTCCGGATGTATCTATATAACCCCATTTTCCATCTACTTCCACCGCGCTGAGACCTTCCCTGAATGGGTACGCCGAGGCGAACACGGGGCCGGTGACTATGGCGCCGCTGCTGTTTGCGTATCCGAAGAGGCCGTTCTGCCTGTATGCGCCCATCCCTTCCGCCGGGAGGAAAGCGCCTTCCCATCCTGAATCGGAAATCAGCTCACCCTCCAGCGTCAGGAAGTTCCACTTCCCGCCGCGCACCACCGCTCCAAGCCCGCTGTTGAACGTGTATGTCCTGTCGAATTCCATACCGAAGGGCTCGTTTCCGCGGGTATCGACATACCCCCAGCCACTGTCCCTCCTGACGCAGGCCAGGCCGTCCGCATGGGAGTGGAATTCATCGTAACCCTTCGTACTGACGACTTTCCCGTCACGGTCTATGAATCTCCACTTATTTCCCTGCAGCGTGACACCGGCAACGCCGCAGCTGAACGGCAGGGCCGCCCCGAACCTGAAACCCGTCAGATGCCGCCCGTTCAGGTCGACGAAACCGTACCTGCCGTTCATCATGACCCAGGCGCAAGCCTCGGTGAAATGACCACATGCCTGGAAGCTCTCCTTCGTGAGGCGGATCCCGTCGGCTGTGACCCAGTTGTGGTCTCCGTCCATGAACCCGGCCACCGCCCTACCCTCTCTCATGTCCCCCAGAACGGGGAATTCCGGTCCAAGGACGAATACGCCATCCCTGTCCAGCATTCCGAAGAGAGCGTCCGCCGGCTCCTCGGACGAGGAGTAGCTCGCATAGGCGATCCTCCTGAATCCCTCCGAATCCTCTCCGATCCAGGATGAGTGAGCCGGCAGGATGAAGGCTCCATGGCGGTCCACCAACCCCTTGAAACAGTGGGGATATAGACCCACGGCCGAGCTGTGGCCGCTGTAGCCCCAGGCGGAGCAGAATGCCGGCGGTACAGCCCAGCTGCCGCTGCTGTCTATGTATCCGAACCTGCATCCTTCGTCCCCGGATCTGTTCAGGAGAAGCTCAGGGGGTGCGCCGTCCCCGTGTGGGACGTACTTCAAAGAGACGGCAGGAAGATCGGCCGCATCACTTACCCGGCACAGCTCGTATGGGATCCCTTCATCGGTGAGCAGAAAGGACCGATCCCCCTCGGACCATGCCTCCTTCGTCTTCAGTAACAGGATATCCACCGGACGGAGCACAAGGTCCTCAGTTAGCTTCATGACAACGGTCAGCGACTTTTCCGAAGGCATGTACCTGAAGGATAGAAGGACCAGGCGACGGGAATGCAGATAGAATAGAGCATCCAGCGAATGGGTGGGAAGCGATCCTTCAACTTTCCATCCCGTTTCCGCCCTTCTCCAGACGTCAAGCTGGCTGTTCTCCTCATCGATCCTGCTCAGAATCATGAATGAGTCTCTGTCAATCATCGCGGCGCCGGTGCAGAAGCGGTTCTGGGGAGTCGCCGGCTCGGTCCCGCCGTCGGCCGTCCCGACCAGGTAATTGCCTCCATGCATCGCTATCAGCATGTATTCCCCATCACAGGAGAACTCGTACATCATCGTGTCAGCTGTCAATTCCCTGTCAAGTGGTATCTCGACCACCGAATCGCCTTCAACTCTGCCCAGTGAGATGGTGTAACGGCCGCCGCCCGCCCTCAGCACCGGGAAAAAACCGTTCCCGGTACTTTCGGGCAACCAGTCTCCCTCCGAGAGGCTCAGAGCCTCTCTGCCGGCTGCGGGGAGCGGGTTGCCGGGCATCTTTCCTGAGGCCAGTTCCAGCCTGACGCGGCCCTGCAGCGAAGAGACCTCACGGGGGGACGGGGCGGGGGGCGGTCCGATCTCCATGTCATCCCTGATATCCCGCAGACGCACGGGCACCATGCTCTCAAGGGCTTTATCCAGACCCAGGAGCTTGAAGCCCCTCTCTCCGTAGACGCAGCCGTCCCTCTCGAAGATCCTGCCTATGTCCCTGGGGTACTTCGCGAGTATCGCAAGACTCCCACCGTCGGCACCCAGCACGACGGTTCCCCATGACCCGTCGTCCGGCGGATGCCTTCTGAGCACGAGTACCCTTCCTTTCATCACCGATCTGATGGTGGAAGCAACACATCGAACGCTGAAACTGAAACTGGTGGCCCCCCTCATATCCAGAATATGGAGCATTGGGGAACAGCCGACGGTGACGGATCCGGAGATACGCTCCAGTGCCTTTACACTTGCCAGTTCCCTTACATCGGGATCTCCGAGATCCAGCTGGACACTGCCGCCCTTCGTCAGGATAGCCATGTGGTCACGGGAGATACATGCCACGCCCATCATCCATGGGCCCTCCATGGCAAGGGTGCTTCTGAGGGTCCCGAGCTCCACGACCCTCGCCCTGGTGTGCGAGACGACAGCCAGAAGATCGCCGCCTGGGCTGAGATCGGCCATGTCCCTGTACCGGATCTTCGATGGAAGGTCCACCTGCTCTTCGCGTCCGTCTTCATGAAACCTGATCATCACTTTCTCATGGCCGTTCTCCGGAACGAACAGCACATCGCAGTCCCTGCCCCGCATCATGAACGCACCGGGCCAGTGTACGTCAGCCTTTCCCGGCTCACCGGCCGAAACCCTTTCACCCAGCGGCAGGAATCCGACCAGGCCGGAATTCTCTCTTTCCAGCGCCATCCTGCTGTGAGTATCCATCTCAGTGAATATCGCACGGACCCTGATGTTCTCGAGTTCATCGTTCAGGACGGAGAGGTACTCAACCGGCAGGAAGCGCTCCTCCTCGTCCAGGGTGAGCCCGAACAGAAGATCCTCCAGTCCTTCGTACTCCTCTTCCCCGGGAAACTCCCGGTCTCCCCGGCGCTTGATACGGACACCCCCGTCTCCGGGAAAAGCGGTGTAGACACTTCCGAAGTCACCCCGGGCGAAATCGAATTCGGGATTTCCGCGACCCGCAGCGGCTGAAATGATCTCAATGTCAGAGCCGTTTATCTCCAGATCCGCCAGGCTGACATAGACGACTTCGTGGATTGCGATGGTGTGAATGAAAGCCCTGAAACCGCAGGGCGGAAGTCTTTCAGCCAGTCCGAGGATCTCCCTGCGGGGAGTATCCCGGAGAACCCCGGACCTGAGCATTTCAAGGAACGCGATGGAACGGGGACCGGACAACTCGGCGTCGTAGGGATACAGGCACTTCTCCATTCGACCCCTCCCTCCGATCATCCGAGGCACCGACCTCAGCTGAGGTTGATGTACCTGTACAGACTTTCTCCCAGCTCCCTCCCCCGGCCGTCGAGGAGCTTCTGGAGATGGTCGTCCATTGTGAAATAGAAAACCTGCCAGCCGGAGGTGACAAGGTCAGTGACATGATCGACAAGGTTCTTTCTGCGTACCCAGTCGGAATGCTGGAACGCATCGTCCAGGATGAGGAACGCAGGTTCACCCAGCGAGAGTTGCGCGAAGCCGGTCCTCAGAGCGATGTATACCTGTTCCGCCGCCCCGGTGCTGAGATGTGATAGAGGATACTCGCCCCGGCAGTCGGCCCTCAGATTGAGTCCGCCATCTTCTGTCATCCTGATCCCGTTGTACCTTCCTGTTATCCTGTACAGCGGGTTGATTATCTCAGGCGAGGCCAGGGCCTCCTCCAGCCTGATGTTCTCCTGATCCCTGTATTCGCAGATAGCCCTGTAGACACTGTTCTCCGCCAGAATGCGGGCGGTAACATCCCTGTGTGCAGCCGTAACCTCCGTCCTCTTGTCCTGTAGGGCGGTGATGAGCTCCCTTATATCCCTGGAGCTGGTGCCGGATGCAACCGAGATATCGACCTTGAGCTCCTCGAGGCTCTTCCTCTCCCGTTCCAGCCCATCGGTCACCGATGCCAGCTCGTCCCTGAGGTCCAGGTACGCCTTCTGATCCCACTCGCTTCCCGGAGGATCGGGAAGGCAGTCGTCGGGCTGTACTCCAAGGGATGACAGCATGCTTCCGATCGAGGAGATTGAACCCTGGACCTCCTTCCTGGAGGCTTTCAGCTTTTCGACCTCGTCATCCCACCGCTCGGCAGTGACTTCCTCACCGGTCAGCAGGTAGAGCTTCCTGCCTATCCTTTCCTCAAGCCCGTTCACTTCCCGCAGTGCTTCAGCCCTGCTTTCCAGAGCGTTCCTGTACTTGATGCGACCGGTTTCCAGTTCCTGGCGAACCAATCCCATCGTTGCGGTATCCGTCAGCTGTCTTCCGAATCTCCTCAGGAATTCCTCCTCCAGCTTCCTTCGGCGCTCCTCCTCCCCGCTGGAAACGGGAGGGGATGATGCAGACATGCGATGATAGACAAGGCACACCGCCGCTCCGGCGGCGGAGACCAGAGTCAGTATCCTGCTGAAAAAGGCTCCGGCGGCAGCCAGCAGAAGCAGAAGGGGGAGGAGATAACCGCAGATCCTTATCGAAAGGGTCCTGCTGCGGTCGGCGGCAATATCCGCCACATATTCCTGACTGGCGTTATCCAGCCAGTTCAGGTCCTCATCCACGGGAGCGAGGTCTTTCAGCCGGCCGTCCAGCCGGTCAAGATCCCTCCGCCTGGTCCTGCAGAGGCTGATATCGGTGCCAAGGTCGATGAGGTCATGTTCCGTCGGGAGTTCACCCAGCATCAGGTCGAGTCTCCTCTGTTCTCCATAGAGCTGGTAGGCCCTGTGCCTCCTGGCGTCTTCCAGGTCGCCCAGCCGATCTTCAAGCATCGCCCTTTTCCTGTCCAGGGAGTTGAGGACTGCAAGGGAAGCGTTCTCGTCCACAGACAGCTGAAGGTCGTCAAGGTATCGAATCTCATTCTCAATCGTTAGCTTTTCCTTGAAGGGCCCCTTCTTTTCGGCTTCTATCCTGCCTCCGGCGACAACCGCATTCTTCACGGTCTCGTGCTTTATGTTCGACTCGACCTCGTCAAGAACCCTGTTGCCTGAAAGATGGGTTCGAAGCACTTCATCTCCGACTCCGTCCAGGGAGTCAGACAGCCTGGTGTCCCCTGCCCTGACCACCATTAGCCTGGAAAGGTCCTCCGGCAGACCCTTGTCTTTCCAGGTGTAGTCCTCCATCCTTCTGCTGCCGGGAGTGAACAGAGTGCTGCCCTTCTCCAGTCCAGTCACCTCGATCTCGCCCCTGGGGTCCCATGTTCTGACGTTGGCCGACTTGGTCTTCGTCCATTTGCTTATCCAGGGAGTGTCCCTTCCGGTCCTGAAAAGAAGCGATATCATGGTCTCGACGATGTATGTCTTGCCGGTTTCGTTCCTCCCGAAGATCAGGTTGAGGCCCCCTGGTTCCATCAAGACGTCTTCCCGGAGTGGACCCTCACGTTTGATGGAGATCCGCCTGATCCTGATCGCCATCAGTGTCCATCCTCCTCGTAGATCACCTTCAGAGCTTCTTCGATGACCTGCTCCTTTTCCGGCTGAACGCCTCCGTAATCCCAGTCCAGTTCATCGATGAACTCGATGGTCCTGCGGGCTATCGCATTCCTTCTGCTGTCCCGTGAGACACGGAGGGATGAAATGTCCGGTTCCTCTCCTTCGTAGAATCCGTAATCGGAGAACATCTCCCTGAGGCAGTGCATAACCGCCTCCCTGTCCGACGAGTAACCCACGGCCCTGACCCTGATCCGGGCTTTCCCCCTTTCCCCGGGATCAAGCCCCCATGTGGCTATCCTTGCGGAGACCTGGTTCCTCAGCCTTTCCAGCTCGTTGTCATCCGGTATCACAAGGAACCTTTCCCGGAAGAACAGTACGGCGGTGTCCACCATTTCCGGCTGTACCCTTCCGGTGGCGGTATCGAAGATGAGGAACTGCCTTCTTCCGGTCTCGTTGATGTCGATGCCGCATGGGGAACCCGGATAGTGTACATTCGTATTGAGCACCGGCTGGTGAATGTGGCCGAGGAAGACCTTCCAGGGCTGATATCTCTCTATATCCCTCCTGTACAGCGGCATGTAGGTCCCTTTTTCGTAGGGGTTCCGTTCCTTGATCCCTCCAAGGTAATCGCCGTGGCCGACGAGGACCCAGCGGTCGGCCAGTCCCAGCCCTTCTAGATGTTCGCCCATTCCCGCGGTCCCGGAATAGGGGACGAGTACCATCGAGAGATCGTCCATACAGACGACGGTGGTCTCCTGGTAGATATGGATATTGTCTCCGACAATGATCCTGTCGGAGATGTCAGGATCGTGGTTGCCGGGGATCACATGGACGCTGATCCCGGGATGCTGCCTGCACGCCTGCTCGAACCCCGAATAGCTGGAGCAGCTCTCGTCGAAGAGGTCGCCGGCCACCACCAGGGTGTCCACTGCCTTACTCTCAATCGTCCCCAGTATGCTTTGAAGCGCCTCGAGCCTTTCGGGATGGGCTCCGTCCCGGCACAGATGAACGTCCGCCGTCACCGCGAGCTTCATGATGTCCGACTCCGTATCGTGAAAGCCCTTCTATCGCGGTTGGGCAATTGGCAGCCTTTCTGTGATGTGGCGATGGTCCTTCAAGTTCCATCTGTATCGAAGGTTTCAGATGAATAATAACAGGAACCCGAATGAACAGGAAGCATGACGGGTTCCTCTTTATGTTACTGTTTATACACGATGAACGGCATTATGCATTAGTCATGATCCGGCACTGTCCGGATATTACCGATGGAAGGGTCCGTGAGCGTCATTCCCATGACGATCACGGCTCACACCGTAAGGGTCCTGGCGTCGGCGGCCCTGTCACTGTCACTGCCGGGGGTTTCAACGATACCGGGGACATCCCTGAACTCCTCAAGTGAGGCCAGGTGGAGCAGAGGCGCCGTGCCGATCAGGCCATCGCCTATCCTTGCATGCCTGTCCCTGTGGCTTCCGCAGTCTCCCAGGCAGTCGTTCATGTGGAACGCCCTGATACGTCCGATGCCTGTCACGGCATCGAATTCCGCCATTACGTCATCTGCAGCCCCTGCAGAGGAAAGGTCGTATCCGGCGGCGTGCGCATGGCAGGTATCGAAACAGACACCTGTCCTTTCCGGCATCGCGGTCCTTTCCAGGAGCATCGAGATCTGCCGGAAAGAGAAGCCCACAGTGGTACCCTGCCCGGCAGTGTTCTCGAAGAGTATACCGGTGGAGGGATGTGAATTCTTCAGCACTTCCCTGACGGCGGTGGATATGGAGAGCAGGGCCGCCTCCTCTCCCGCTCCCAGGTGGGCGCCGGGATGGAGAACGGTCCAGCTGATACCCAGGCTGTGCATTCTCAGCAGCTCTTCCTCCAGAGCGATGAAGGATCGTCTGCTCACTCCGGGGCTCGATGACGCAAGGTTGATCAGGTAGGAGGCATGGGAGAGCACAGGTATCGTTCTCCGGCTGTAGCGTTCGATCTCCACATCCGTCACATGCCGGCCCGCCCATCGTCTCTGGTTTGATGTGAATATCTGGCCGCAGCCCAGGTCCAGCTCCTTCAGCGAGTCCAGGGCCCTGTCCAGTCCGCCGCTCACGGAGGCATGGATTCCGGGGATCACGGGTTCAGGTCACCCGATCGTTCACAGGCATGTACTGCGGAAAAGGTCAAGTGTCACTGTGCTTTTCTCCGCCAGCTGGCTACGCTTCCCGGCAATATCCTGGAGGATATCCCTGGATGACTCCCAGGTCCTCTCAAGGAGGTCCCATAGTCGATCAGGCCAGTCAGGGGCGCCTGTATCGACGGTCAGGTCGGAAAGCCCCACTTCATCCATGAACCGGAAACCCTTGGATGCGTAGGGAACCGCTATGGGTACAGTGCCCGTAACCACTGAGAGGATGGAGCCGTGAAGGGGAACCGTGACAAGAAGCCTGCATTCGGAGATGCTGTTAAGAAAGCTCCTTATGTCCGTCGGCATCACGACCGAGGCATGCTCGCTGTGCTCCATCATGGACATCACGGCTATGCACTCCTCATCATCGGAGTTGGACAGACTGCCCGTGTGGAAGGGAAAGAACCTTATCTCACCCCCGTGGGTCTCTATGTGCCTGTCCAGCAGGCCGGCCCAAACCTTTCGCTGGGCGGACCTGTCCGGTTTTCTGTAGAGTCCCAGCTTTCTCCGCAGCTCCAGAGGAAGCAACCTGCCCTGCCTGTTCGACACGTTCCTCAGGGCCACCCCGAGTACTTCGGGGGAGCCGTGGAGCTGTGCGAAATCACCTGCGAGGGTGAAGGTGGAATCGGAGGCAAGCTTCACTTTCGAGGGATCGAGCCCGAGTCCCATGAGAGTATCGTAGGACGGTCCATCCCTTACGGTAACCCCGCTGCAGTATCCGAGCCATTTCTTCAGCTGCCCCGGTGTCCACCTGGCAAGCTCCTCCCCCTGGCCGATCCCCACCGACCAGGCGAATGCGGGTTTCCTGTACCTCTTTGCAAGCCTGATCGGATGCAGGTTGAAAGGGGTGTACAGCAGTGAGGATCGATCCTGTGCAAGCTCTCCGCCACCCACTATGACGATATCGGACCATCTGACTCCCCGGACCATGGCTCGCAGTCTTCCCCTTCCGACATCGAACCCTCTGGCGCCGTATATCTTCTCAGTCTTCACGGGAACGGCTGACAGCACGCCTATCTGAACCTGATCGATTGTGGAAAGGTCCCTTATCTGAGAAACGAAGATCGCCTCGTCCCCGACGTTGGACCCGCCCTTCTCCAGCTGACCCCATGAGGAAGTGAATATCTTTTTCATGGGGCGAATATACTCAATTATCACCCTCCTGAATTCGGCCGGGCATTATTGACAGCCGCTGCCGCCGAAAGATATTGTGCTCTTCGAGATATGGACTTCACATCTGGGAGGTATGCGTTATGAGATACGGCAAACTGCTGTTCCTGTCGGCAGCTGCTTCTGTGGCGTCGGGATGGACCTTACTGGGAGAACTGCCTGATTATGAGGGATATCCGATCTCCATGGAGCTGGACAGCATCGGAAGTACCGCCGTGGTTCTGATGGAGCAGGAGATTTCCGATGTCTGTTACAGGTACGAAGTGATCGTGGGAATTGACGGAGATTTCCACTGCTCCATCGGAGATCCGTACCCCTCTCCCCTGACTGAAGTCCGACCTTTCGTCCTCTCCCCCCTGTCAGAGGAAGACTGCTTCGACTATTCGCTGCCTATCGGCATATCACACCTGAGCGCTTCAGGGGACACGCTCTGGGCGACAGCATTGGATACCCTTTCGGGCGATGAGATCGAGATACTGAGGATACTGCCCTCCCTGGATGGGGGATGCTACGCGGTCCTTGGTCCTTCTCCGGGGTCGGACCTCTGGAACCTCTACAGACTGGACGAATCCGGGAACCTCCTGATGAGCAATCAGTTCCAGCTTCAAGGTGGCCCGGTACTCGGGCTCAGCGACATGGTGGAGACCCGGGGATCCGGCATCCTTCTCACAGGCGTCACGGACAGTCTCGGAATGAGCCTGTACATGTTCCTCCTCGGGTTCGACCAGGATGGGAGAGACCGCATGAGGATACTGGAGGGTTTTCGTTTCCACGCTTCCGGGGACATTATCCGGCTGGATGAGCGCGGGAGCATCTATGTCGCAGGACATACAGGGTACGAACGGGACGACGGTTACTTCATGCCGCCGGTGCAGAGCGACGTGTTCATCATGAAACTGGACAGCCTGGGGAAAGAGGAGTGGCGCACGGTGTTCGTTCAGCCTCTGGAGAACGTACCGAGGTTCATGGACATTTCCGGAGACGGTGAGGTGGTGATCCTCGCCAGGTCCCACCTTGAAGATGGTTCTGACCCGGACGCCCCTCTGTACTCCCTGCTTCTGTACAGCCCGTGATACCGGCCGGTGGGACTCTCCGGTGCTCTAATCGTGGAATGCGAAGGATCTGAGGGTCTCAGCCATCTGTCTCAGTCTCCTGTCCACCTTCCCGTAAATGGTATCCGGCTCATACATCCCGTCCGGCATCAGTTCGCCTGCCCTGGTTCCCATGAGAAGCTCGGCACCCTCATCGATACAGTCAACGGGATAGATATGGAACCTGCCCTCACTGACTGACTCGATGACGTTCTCCCTGAGATGCAGGTCCTTCACGTTAGCGCCGGGGATCATTACTCCCTGTTCGCCTGTCAGACCCCTGCCGCAGCACACACGGTAGAATCCCTCGATCTTCTCGTTCACTCCCCCTATGGCCTGTATCTCGCCGAACTGGTTCACGGAGCCGGTCACGGCGATATCCTGCCTGACGGGCAGTTCGGAAAGGGCGCTGAGCAGAACGTAGAGTTCCGTCGAGGAGGCGCTGTCACCTTCTATCCCGCCGTAGCTCTGCTCGAAAACCACACTGGCGGAGAGGGAGAGGGGATACTCCCTGGCGAACTTGCCCTGGATGAAACCTGATATTATCAGCATTCCCTTCGTATGGGTGGTGCCGGACATGTCGGATTCGCGCTCGACATTGATAAGACCCTTCCGCCCTGCAGATACTCTTGTGGTGATCCTGACCGGCAGCCCGAAGGCGTAATCCACTCCCTGGTAGACCGCAAGGCCGTTCACCTGGCCCACTTTCCTGCCCTCCGTGTCGATCATCACGGTTCTGTCGACTATCTGCCTGGTGGCATAGGTCTCGCCGAGGTTCAGTCGGAAAATCTTCTGCCTGATAGCTTCCCTGACATGCTCTTCGGTCACCGTAACATCGCCTCCGCGCCTGGCGAAGTAGGTTGACTGGCGGAGGTAGTCGGTTACCCTGTTGAATTCCAGGGATATCCTCTCCGGTATGCCGGCTATCCTGGCGCTTTCCTCCACAAGCTGTGCAACCGCTCCCGGGTTCATGGGAAGCAGCTTCTCGGACCTGATTATTCCCGCCACCACATTGGCAAAATCCCTTACGTTGTCCTTCGTGGCTTCCATGGTGAAGTCGAAAGCGGCCCTGATGCGAAAAAGGAGCCCGAACTCGGGTTCGTAGGAAGCCAGGAGCTGGTAGAGCATCGAGGAACCGATGAGGATCACCTTCACGTTCGTGTCCAGGGGCTCCGGATGGAGGTGCACCGGGTAAATGCCCATTGGATCATGGCACCTGATCACGGTGGTCTGGTTCCTGAGGGTCTGTATCAGCCTCTGCCAGAGGGATGGTTCCCTGACAAGGTCCAGGGCGTTCATGATCAGATACCCGCCGTCGGCCATGTGAATGGCCCCCGGTCGTATCATGGTGTGGTCGCTGTAGGGCTTGTTGTCAACGATGACCCGTTCGATGTTGCCGAAGAGGCTTACCGAATCGGGGAACTCCTCTATCAGCACAGGCCGCTTCCTGTTACCCGAGTTGTCTACTATGAGGTTAGGTATGAACAGGACGTAGGGGTCATTGTCATCGGAGCTGCCGGCGAAATCGCTGAGGTTCTCCAGGATGATATCCACCAGGGAATCGGCCCATCTGTCCGCCTTGTCATCGCCTATCTCCTTCAGTATGGCTATGATACCGGCGATGGTGGGCTGTACGAGCCTTCGCGACATCTTCTCGATCTTCGCCTTGAACTCAATGTCCAGGTCCCTGGTCTTCCGGAACGCCTGGGTCAGCTCCTTGAAAAGATCCTCGTGCTGTTGCGTGTACCTGTCCAGATCCTCCTGTGAAAGCTTGCCCTCGTCCTTCATACCCTCCAGCGTATCGAAGGTCACCGGTTCATCGTTCATGACGGGAAGCACATCGGGCCTGAACTCACCGGGTCCCACCGGGACGTTCACGATAGTGAATCCGTCTTTCGAGGCCTTGTTCTTGACCTGCTCCATGATCCCTTTTTTCCGATCGCTGAAGGTGGTCTTCAAAGCTCTGGATTCCATCTCCGCCTTCTCACTGCTGAGGACGGCGGGGATGTTGCTCTTCAGGAGGGCCACACACTCCTCGAGGGCGTCGACGAACCTGGATCCGTCTCCTGCGGGAAAAGTCAGCACCACCGGATTGCCGGGTTCCTCCATGTTTCTGACGTACATGATGTCCCTCAGATCATCGGTGGTGGTGTCCATACCGTCCAGGATCCTCTTGATGGTAGTCTCACGCCCGGTACCGGATACTCCGGTAACGAACATGTTGTAGCCTATGGAAGGTATTTCCAGCCCCAGCTTCAAGGCCCTTATAGCCCTCTCCTGCCCGACGATCTCTCCAGTGGGCTTGATGTCGTCAGTTGTTTTGAAGTCGAGAGCATCCATCGGGCACTTCCATCTGAGCTCTTCCGGCTTGAGCGGTCGTACTGCCATCTCTTTATCCTTCCAGCAGGTTCACTTTCCTATCTCTCGGGAGGTTCAGGCGCCAGCGGCTCGATGGACAGCGGGCCGGCTTCCACCCGCATCCCCCTGATCCTGTTTCCCCGTTCCACCTTTCCCCTTACTATAATGGTAGCCTCGGGACGGACAAGAATGGACTCAGCCCTGGCGAAAAGCGGTGAAGGAAGGAAGATGTCCGCCACACCGGTGGTGTCCTCCAGCATCAGGAAGCCAGCCCCGGCCCCAAGCCTCCTGCCCGTGACGAACCTCCCCCATATGCTGAAGCAACCTGAGACAGGCACCTCTCCCAGCGGGACCGTCCCGTCGGGCGGGTTCATCAGCTCAAGGGGGTTGCACGCCAGTGGAAGTCCCAGGAGCCCCAGCTCCATGGCGACCCTGGTCTCCAGGGAATAGTCCGGCAGGGCGGGGGTTCCCGGAGGCGTGCCGGGGAAGAAGCCTCCATCCCCGGCCTCCAGCTGCATCAGCGCCTCGGGAGGTGAGAAACCCAGTTCCCCGAAGCATCCCGCCGCCGCGATGTTCCTGCACAGGGACAACCCGCATCCCGCGGCGAGGACGTCCGACGGGTAACGATAGGGTCTTCCCGCCGCCAGCTTTTCGTACTCCACCGCTCCCATATCCTTCAGGTGGTGGAATCCGGGGACTATGTACCCGTCCCTCTCACGGGTCAGCCATTCGCCCGTGTTCACTCCCGGCGGCCGGAAATCCGCGCCCAGCCTTCTGGCTTCCTCCAGGTAGACCCTCGAGGAGTAGAATCCGCCTCCCGCCGCCATGACCGACGCCATATAGACAGCCGGCCGTTCCACCTTCAGACCGGCGGCGCCGCAGGCGACCGCAGCGTAGGTGAAGGCATGGGCCTTGCAGAAACCGTACCCTGCGTAACCGGAAAGCACCTTCCACACCGCCCCTGCCTTCTCGGGCCCCATGCACCTTCGCCGGCAGACGGAGATTATCTCCTCCTCGGCCACCTTCTTCTTCTTCAACTGTCTCCTGAGGAGATCGGAAGAGGCTTCGTCCAGCCTCAGCAGCACCTCCGCCGCCCTGGACACATCCTCCTGGTAAAGCATCACGCCCATGTTCTCCTTCAGCAGGGGACGAAGCTCAGGAAGGCATGAATCGTGCATCCTGCCTGAATACACGCACTCCATGTAGTTCTGTCTGCCTCCTCCCGCAGCCGCTCCGGGTCGCACCAGTGCCAGTGCCCTGCCCACGTCCTCCATGGTCCTTATCCTCATCTCCCTCAGGAGACTCCTCATGGCCGGTGATTCAACGTGCACTACCCCTATGGTGGCGCCCCTGTCCAGCAGTTCCATTGCATCGCGGGGAATACTACCCCCCCTCCGGAACACCTCCATGGGGTTCCTGCCCAGCCTCGAGCAGACTATGGACACCGTTGTGAGACCCCTCTGGCCAAGAAGGTCCATCTTGAGGAGTCCCATCTTCTCCACGCCGTCCTTGTCGAAGTGTGTGATGTGGCAGCCCATTGCGCTGGGATGCAGGGGGACCAGCCGGTCCACGGGCCCGTGTGTGCACACCAGACCGCAGGGATGGGGAGCCAGATGAGAGGGAATGCCCCTCAGGAGCAGGGAGTCTTCAAACGCCCGTCCTGCCGCCGGTCTCTCCCAGACCTTGCTCTCCCTGTAGCGCAGAAGCTTCGTCAGTGTGTCCATCTCCGCGGTGCTCATCCCCAGCCCGGACGCGGCGACCCTGAAGGCCGATCTGGACCTGTGGGTAACGGTCTGGGACACCGCGGCCCCCCTCCTGCCGGATTTCTCCAGGAACCAGTCTATGACCTGGTCCCTCCTGGAGCTGTCTATGTCCAGGTCTATGTCCGGTGGGCTGGACCGGAGCACGTTGAAGAACCTGGAGAAGGACAGGTCGTGCTGAATGGGACAGATGATTGATATCCCCAGGAGATAGGCGACTATGCTCCCGCCGGCGGAACCCCTGGCCGATACCGCAATGCCGCGTTCCCGGCAGTGCTCCACTATCTCGAAGAACCTCATGAAATAGCCGGCAAGGCCGTTCTCCGTGATGGCCCCCAGCTCCATTTCCATTCTCCTGCGGGCGGCCAGGCTGCCCCGGTAGAGGATTTCCAGCCTGCTTCCGGCTATTTCCGAAAGAAGCCGCTCCTCTTCGCTGACCCTGGCCCTCTCGCAGTTGCAGGCCACCGGCAGTGACGGCAGTGTCTCGGCAAGGTACCGGTTGTTCAGCAGTGACCGGTCCGCTCCCCGGAAGCTTCTGCGAAACGCTCCGGCGTCGGGCATCACGTTCCCCGGGCCGTTAAACTCCGATTCCACCATCTTTCTTTTTTCGATGGCAAGGTAACCCCGCCTGAGTATGCGGTGGGCATTCACCTGCTCAGGGCAGGTGAACATCGACGGCCACAACGCCAGCGGAGAGAGTCCTGCGGCCAGGATGTCCGCTTCCGCCGAGGCCGGGGGTATCCCCGACAGGCGCTCGGGAAGCACACCCACGAAGACCCTGCCCGGAAAGCCCTGCTCGTTCCTGAGCCTCATGGCAGACACAGGATCGGGTGTGACCGCCGCCAGCGAAGACGCGTCCCTGAGGGCCTCGTCCAAAGGAACCCGTTCAGGCAGCAGGATTGATGTTATAAGCAGGCATAACTCCTCCCAGCCTCCTTCCATGGCCGCGAAGAGGATGTCCGATCCTTCCACCTCCAGCTGTACGCCGGCTGCTCCTTTCACTCCCTGCTCCGCGCACTCCGCGGAGAACTCCAGCTGTCCCGAGGAGATACCGGGATCGGCTAGTATCCCGCCTGCAAACCCACGCCCGGCTATGCACCGGGCCATGTCCTTCGGAGGGACGACTCCCCTTCTGAAGGAGAACCAGCTTCGTATCGGCGCGATGATGTGGTTCATGTCGTATATGTAAACATATGTATACTGATTGGCAAGGGTCTGTCCACCGTAGAGTGACTGGGATATATTGCCCCTGAGAACGGAACTCTCTAACGGATTGGAGATTTCATGAAGAAATACCTTATCATTTCGACCGTAATGGCGCTTGTGCTGGGATGCTCCAGCGAACCGTCGGCACCCTCGGGAACTCTTCCGGATGTCCAGAACCTTCAGATCGACGAAGATGCATCCAGGGGGGATACAGTAGTGCTGTTCTGGGACCCAGTCGATGTCACCGTCGACGGCTACCACATCTACTTTGCCACGACTATCCCTGGATCATGGTCAGAGTACGTTTCGGCGGACACAACTTATGCCCACATAGCCGCTTCAGCCGGTTACTACCAGGTGAAGGCTTCCCAGGGATTGAACTACTCGGCAGGTTTCTCGAACAGGGTTGACACCAGGGCTGAAGCCCAGATGAACGAGAGGCAGATGAGGGTGGGCACCGAGTCCAACGGGCTTGTCTTCTACGACAACGGCACCGGATGGGGTCTGGGCTGCGCCGACTCAATGGACTTCGCCCAGGACATCTACATAGACACTGTGGGCAACAAGCTCTACCTCTTCTCCGGCAACGCCGACCCGGTGATGTACCCCGGCGGCAACGACACCAGGCTGTGTCCCAGGGGATGCCACGGCAGGGTCGCGCCGGAGCCGGGTTCGCTGGACTGGGTCGACTCGGTGCAGGTCACGGATTTCGACTGGGTGTTCGTGCAGCTGAGCAACGACCATTACGCCGAACTTTACATAGACAGCGTGTTCACCAACGGAGCCGACCTGCTCTCCTACGAGTACCAGCTGATAGACTTCCTCAGGCTGTTCAACGTTCTCTAGCTTTAGGGACGCACCCAATTTCGCCAAGTTACTGCTTTAAACAAGGCGCAACTTGGCGAAATTGGGTGCGTCCCTCCTACGGAATAAGATATCCCAAAATCGTGTAACAGCAGTGAAAGAAGGAGCGAGATCTACTTTTACAGTTAACGGGAGGTAATGAAAATGCTGCTGAACACGATGACGACCCTGATGATCATATCGGTGTCCGTTGCCGGGTACTTCTGTCCAGGCAGGTCGGCGCGGGAGGACTACCAGGAGGTGGTCAACAGGGTGGCGGAGATGGTCTGGGACAGCAAGGTGACGCAGATGGCCTATGCACACGGCCTGGACGTGGTGAACGTGACCTGGGAGGACACCGGCAGGTACTACGGCTCCTGCTGGGGACCCAACATCTCTGACATGACCATACAGGTGCACAGCTACCAGAACGGTGCGGAACATCCAACTCTAACCTGCATGCCGGTGATACGATACCCAAACTTCCACGACCTTTCTGCGGACATGGACCCGGACAACTTCTACCTTCTGGTGGGGAACGAGATAGGTGAAGACCTGGCCCCGGTCTCGCTGACCGATTTCGTGGACAACATACGGTACTACCTACACGATCCCGAATCCTGGGACAGTGACGAACACAGCCTTCTTGCAGAGCGGGACAGCGTAGTTCTGGTCAGCGCACAGGCAGTCTTCCTGCCCATCCCGGGAGACGGCAACGCGACTTTCAACCCGGTGCTCTACAACTACCAGTCCTACGAGGGGGACCCCGCAGTGCTGACGATACTCGTTACCCGTGAAGGAACCAGCGTCACGGTGATAGACAACGCCAGGGACGCCGTCCCCGGCTCGTGGAGCTGGGGCCAGAGACTCTTCTTCAACGACAACGGAGAAAGGGCAAGCCTCACGGGACAGAGGATCTCCGATTTCAGAGTCGAGTACGCCCAGCAGGGCGGCGACCCCTCCGAGATCTCCGAGGAGAGCAACCTGAACATGGTTCTCCTCATCCAGATACCCCTGAAGCAGAGGAATCCGCAGAGCACATGGTTCGACGACGTCGAGTGCTGCCAGGATGCCTGCATGACAATGGGCGCTGCGGGTGAGTCTTCATCCAGGACCTCCGACGTGGAGGCAGCCGTGATAGGCCATGGCGAGCTCGAAGGACCCTTCACCGAAATAGACGGACTCGAGATAGAGAGGGACCCCAACTTCCCCATACGCGTAACCGTACAGTTCTACAAGGCCACTTCCAACGGGGTAGCCTCCCAGGAGGACATAGACACGATAGCCGAGGAGATAGACAAGGTCTACAGCGAGGGTTCCTACGTCGGTTCACTTGTTGTTCCGGACCCCGGTGTCTACAGACCCACCGACTGGGACAGGGCCTCGGTCCCCAGGAGACTCAACAGGTACTGGCGCTACGTGCGCAACGGTTACCTGGGATGGTTAGGCAGACCCGACCTGATGAACTGATCGTTTGAGAATAATACCAGTCTGAGGGCGGTCCTGTGGCCGCCCTCTTTCTACATGAGACTTGCGTTTCTGGAAAAGAGCAACATATTCATCCAAATCCTTTTAACTGAATCGAAGGGAGCGTACGATATGAGATCATGTCTGCTTCTGCTTCTACTTGTCTCAACGGTGGCATTCTCCCAGACCTTCAGCTTCGCGTCCCCCTATAATCTGCAGTCCGGCGGCACAACCATTGACGTCGGGTACTACGCGGCGCCCTGCGTGGTGGATTGGGACGGGGATACTCTGAAGGACCTCATACTGGGCCAGTTCTCATCCGGTTACATACGGTTCTACAAAAACGAGGGAAGCAATGACGCCCCCGTCTTCAACTCGTTCTCCTACCTGCAGGCCGACGGTGTGAACATCACCATGGCCTCTGGTTGATGCACCGGTTCCACTAATCCACAGGTTGTGGATTACGACGGCGACGGAATGCTGGACATCATAGTAGGCGACCGTAACGGTTTCATACATTACTACAGGAGGACCTCCGAGAATCCCGTCACCCTGACGAAGGAGCCGGACCTCGTCTGCGGCGGCGTGACCATAGACGTGGGTTACAACGCCGCGCCGGTGTGCGTGGACTGGGACGAGGACGGCGAGAGGGACCTTCTCGTGGGGACCCAGGGCGGCGAAGTGAGGCTCTACCACAACGACACCATCGACACCGACCCCGTGTACAACACCTACACATTCATTGAGAGTTCGGGAAGCGCCATCAATCACTACAGGAACTGTCCCCAGGTGCTGGACATGAACCAGGACGGGAAGAAGGATCTTCTCTGCGGGGCAAATGATTACAGGATATACTACTACGAAAACACCGGGACCAATGCAGAGCCGGTCTTCTCCGGTTCCGAGAGCATCATCAACACCGGAAGCTCCGGCGCCCGTTTCTGGGTGAACGACTGGAACGAGGACGGTCTGCTGGACGTACTGGCGAGCAACTTCAATGGTTTCGTCCAGGTATACATACAGCAGAGTACGAGCATCACCGAAGAAGGGGGCATCGGGCTCCAAAGGAGGCTGACGCCGGACCTGAACCCCTTCAGCTCCTCCGTTACCATTACTTCCTCCGGATTCGGACAGGGAACCCTGACCCTGTACGACATGTCCGGAAGGGCCCTGCTTACGGAACCCTTCTGCGGGTCGTTCCTCCTGAGCGGTTCCGGTCTTGCAGGAGGCTGTTACATAGTCGAGGTGAGGGACGCCGAAGGGACCGCCGCTCTCAAGCTCATGAAGCTCTAGCTACAAAAGGAACAAATGTCCCATTCCGGTGCCAGGCACCGGAATGGGACATTTTCTTGCTTACCATTTCTGAGCCAGCCGAAAAGTCAAGATAGTTACGTCCGACTTGGTTTTGTAGATTAGCCGCATGGTTGAAAAGACATCTGAGCGCAGGCACTGGGACGACTTCTGGCGTCGTGACCGAGACCTGGACGAGATATACGACAACGACGGGCGCATTCCCGAGGAACTGGGCAAGCGCATGGACGTGGCCGGCATGACCATCATGGAAGTCGGGGCCGCAACCGCAAGGGACAGCGTCACCCTGGCTTCCCGGGGTGCCGCGGTCGTGGCTCTGGACTACTCCCACGAGGCCCTCCGGCTGGCCCGGGAAGCAGCTGAAAGAGCCGGAGTGAAGCTGCTTCTGGTTTGCGGCGACGCACTTGCCCTGCCCTTCAGGGAGTGCACTTTCCACCTTGTCTTCCACCAGGGTGTCCTCGAGCATTTTCACCGACCCCTTCCCTTCCTGGAGGAGAACGCAAGGGTAGCCAGACCCGGCGGCACGGTACTGGTGGATGTGCCCCAGACACTGCATGTCTACACCCTCATGAAGAAACTTCTCATAGCCCTTGACGCATGGTTCGCCGGCTGGGAGACCCAGTATACAGTTGGAAGCCTGGGCAGGCTCCTGAAGAAGGCCGGTCTGGAACCCCGGAGCAGCTATGGAAGGTTCTTCTCACCCTCGCTTTTCTACAGGGTTCTGAGGGAGGCCCTGATGAAACTTGGAATTAAGCTCCCGCTGAGACCCGTGATCCTGCCCCCCTTCCACAGATTCAGAGCAAGGATCCGGAAAGCTGCGGAGGCATCCCCTCTGGGACCCGGTCTGGGATGCGTGATAGGGGTCTTGGCCGAAAAACCGGGGAAGAACCTGACATGAGAATTCTGGCACTTAACTGGAGGGACCCCAGGAACCCGGAAGCCGGTGGAGCGGAGGTACACCTCCATGAGATCCTCAAACGTTCTGCGGCGTCCGGCCATAGGGTGACCCAGATATCACACGCCGTGACCGGACTTCCTGCTGAGGAATGGATCGACGGAGTGCGCATCCTACGGCACGGGAGGAGAAACACCTTCAATTTCACGCTGAAGAGGTTCGCCCTATCCCTGGACATTGGTTCGAACTTCGACCTGGTGATCGAGGACCTCTGCAAGGTGCCGTTCTACAGCCCGAGGTGGTCTCCCGCGCCGGTGCTCACCGTGGTCCCGCACCTTTTCGGGACAACGGCCTTCCGCGAAGTGGCGTTCCCACTGGCACTCTATGTGAACTTCATGGAGTCCTTCATACCCAGGGCCTACAGGGGCTCCCGCTTCGTTGCCATCTCCGATTCCACCAAGCGGGACCTTGTCAGAAGGGGAATATCCGATGGGGAGATCTCCGTGATTCCCTGCGGGATAGACACGGCATTCTACACTCCCGGTCCTCCTGATCCCGATCCGGCCACTTTCCTCTATGTCGGTAGACTGAAGAAGTACAAAGGGATCCAAATGATAATAACGGCGCTGGGACTTCTCCGGCAGACAGGGACGGACTGCAGTCTGGTGGTCCTTGGATCCGGCGATTACGAAGGGGAGCTGAGAAAGCTCACAGCGAGGCTCGGTCTGGAGGGTTCCGTCAGCTTCGAGGGCTTCGTGGCCCAGGAGCGGAAGCTCCACTGGCTCCGGCGCGCCTGGGCAGCTGTGTTCCCGTCGGAGAAGGAGGGGTGGGGTCTGACCGTGATAGAGGCTAATGCCTGCGGTACCCCGGTAATAGCAAGCGACAGCGACGGCCTTCGCGACTCCGTCAGGAACGGCGAGACCGGCATCCTGGTGCCCCACGGCGACCTTGAAGCCCTGGCGAGCGAGATGGGTAAGCTGTCCGCGGATCCGGCTCGTAGATCGCTGCTGGGGAATAACGGGATAAAGTGGGCCGGGAGCTTCGACTGGGATATCACCGCCGAAAGGATGCTGCGCGTAATGGAGGAAACTGCCTCCAGCCGGAGTCACGTCCCCCGGTAGAGTCTCTGCCACAGGACCTCGGGAAGCGATTCCTCCCGTATCCTGGCAGCGGCGGCGTCAATCGAGTACTCCACCCTGCGATGCTCCCAGGTCCTCTTCTCGGTGTCGATCAGCAGGTAGGCGGCTCTGGGGTCGCGATCCCTCGGCTGTCCCACGCTGCCCACATTGATGAGCCTCACTCTGGAGAAATCACCCGAGTCGATCTCACTGTAACTGCCATCCTCCGACCACACCCCCGGCAGATGCGTATGGCCTATCAGCGATATCTGGCCCTCCCTCGCACTTATTGAAGCGAGGGCCTGGTTCCGCCTCAGGACGTATGTCCAGCTCTCGGGGTCAGCCGGATAGCTGTGGCAGAGGAAGAACTCCTGCAGCTCGAAGAAATGAGGGAGAAGCGAGAGCCACTTTATCTCTCCATGGTCCAGAACGGATTTTGTCCAGCGTATGGCGGTTGCGCCCTCCCAGTTGAACCTGTCAAGGGAGACCTGCCCCGAAGCGCCGGCGTCATGGTTGCCCCGCACCACCATTCGGCAGTTTTCCCTTACCAGCTGGATGCAACGGGCGGGGTCCGCTCCGTACCCCACCACATCTCCGAGGCAGAGCGTGCTGTCGGCCGAGGCTCCGGGAGGGTCCGCCAGGACCGCTTCCAGAGCCTGCAGATTGCCGTGGATATCAGTTATGATTCTGAGAAGCATACCGCCCTCCCTGTCACTTCCTCTGACCTGCCGAAATGGAGTCAAGCACGCCGTTCACAAGCCCGGCAACCTCGTCAGTCTCGAACATCCTCGCCAGCTCGATGGACTCATCGATTACCACCGCTGCAGGGGTGGGGGGGTGCTGGTAGATCATCTCCCCCAGAGCCTGCTCAAGTATCAGTCTGGCAACAATGCTGAGTCTGTCCAGGGTCCAGTTCTCAAGGGCCTTCCCGATGCTTTCCCTTATTTCGGGAAGGTTGTCCTGGACCGACTCTGCAAGGGAGGCGATCCAGTTCCAGTCCTCCTCGTCGAGGGGAACGCCGATACCCAGCTCCGGGTCGGCAAGGAGTCTTCGCAATGACTCCAAATTGACCGACAGGGACCTGCCGTTGATCTCAGCCGCGAATCTGGCCTGAAGCAGTGCCTTTCGGCCACGGTTCCTTGATCCCATGGATCCTCAGTCGCCCTCTTCCTCCTGGGGCGCCTCCTCGCTGGAGGACTCCAGGTTAGAAACATGGTCGTAAAGGGCGGTCATCTCCAGGGCAGTCATGGCTGCATCGAAACCTTTGTTGCCGGACTTGGTGCCTGCCCTGTCAACCGCCTGCTCCACGGTGTCCGCAGTGACAACTCCATAGATAACGGGAACATCGGTCAGCATGGCTGCCTGGGCTACTCCCTTGGCGCTCTCGGAGGAAACGTACTCGAAATGTGGCGTCTCTCCCCTTATCACGGCACCGAGACAGATGACGCAGTCGAATATCCCGGTATCAGCCACGCGCAGGGCCAGGGCCGGTATCTCCCAGGCTCCGGGCACCCAGAAGACATCTATGTCATCGGTGTTCACATTGTGCCGCTCAAGGCAGTCCAGGGCCCCGTCCAGCAGTTTCCCCGTGATGAAGCTGTTGAAACGGGACACCACAATGGCCGGCTTCAGCCCCTCGCCATCAAGCTTGCCCTCATGTATCCAGGTCATCGTCAACCTCCTCAAGCATGTGTCCCAGCTTGTTCTTCTTGGTCCTCAGATAGTTAAGGTTCTCCTGTGTAGGCGGGACCTCGATGCCCACCCTCTCCGTTATCTCCAGACCGTAACCCCGCAGTCCTATCACCTTCCTCGGGTTGTTGGTCATAAGCCTAATGGTGGTCAGACCCAGCTCGGAAAGAATCTGGGCGCCCGTTCCGTAATCCCTCAGGTCCGCGGGGAATCCAAGCTGTTCGTTCGCCTCCACGGTATCCATCCCATGGTCCTGAAGATGGTAGGCCCTGATCTTGTTCGCCAGTCCGATACCCCTGCCCTCCTGGGCCATATAGAGGATGACTCCCGTTCCATGGGCATCGACTCTCCTCATGGCGGCATGAAGCTGGCTTCCGCAGTCGCACCGCCTTGAGGCGAACACGTCTCCTGTCAGGCACTGTGAATGCACCCGCACCAGCACGTTCTCCTTACCTCGCACATCTCCCTTGACCAGCGCCACGTGGACTTCACCGTCGGTGACGCTCTCGAATATCCGCAGCGCGAAGGTACCGTAGTCCGTGGGAAGAGTGGATGACGCCACCTCCCTCACCAGCTTCTCCGTCTTCCTCCTGTACCTTACCAGCTCCTCCACTGAGGTGAGCACCAGACCGTGCTTCCCGGCAAACTCCGTCAGCTGGGGAAGCCTGGCCATCGAACCATCACGGTTCATTATCTCACAGATGACCCCTGCTGGTTTAAGCCCCGCCAGCCTGGCCAGGTCCACCGCAGCCTCGGTGTGCCCTGTCCTCGAAAGGACACCACCCGGTCTGGCGGCCAGGGGAAAGATGTGTCCGGGCCTGGCAAGGTCGGCGGCCTGGGAGGACGGATCAATGGCCACGGATATGGTCCTGGCCCTGTCGTGGGCAGAAATGCCGGTGGACACTCCCTCGATGGCGTCGATACTCACCATGAAGGCCGTTTCGTGAAGGGAAGTGTTCCTGGGAACCATTTCGTGTATCCCGAGCCGCTCAAGGTCATCCTGCTCCATCGACAGGCATATGAGACCCCTTGCCTCCAGGGCCATGAAGTTCACGGCTTCGGCGTCGCACTTTTCCGCAGCGATTACGAGGTCCCCCTCGTTCTCCCTGTTCTCGTCGTCCACCACCACCACCATCCGTCCATTGGATATGGCGCGGATCGCTTCCTCTGCACCGGATATCATGCTACTGCTCAAGGTACTTCCTCAATTCAACCGCGGAAAACAGTGCTTTGACCTGTTTTTGAACGTACTTGCCCAGGATGTCGTATTCAAGGTTCACGGGAGTACCCGGTCTCCAGTTTTCAGCCGTGGTCCTCTCCAGGGTTTCAGGTATCAGGACGACCGAAAACCTCGCGGAGTCCAGCGATGCCACCGTCAGACTGATCCCGCACACCGCCACCGAACCCTTCCGCACCAGAAGACCCGCGCTGCCCGAAGGGCAGGACACCCATGCGGTCATCCCTCCAGCTTCCCTCTGGACCCTTAACACGGATGCAGTCTCGTCCACATGGCCGGTGACAAGATGACCGTGGAGCCGGTCCGAGAGCCTCAATGGCCTCTCAAGGTTCACTTCAAGGCCCGGGTGGTATCCGGATATCACGGTCCTTGCGATGGTCTCGGGAGAGCACTGGAAGAAGAGGCTTCCCCTTGTCTTCCCGGCCACCGTGAGGCAGGAGCCGTCTACGGCCATGCTGTCTCCCTCCGCGGATCCCTCGGCCAGTACAGTGGCCACCGTGAGTCTGCCGCCGGCGAGACCCGTGACCTTACCCCTGTCCTCAATCAGTCCCGTGAACAAACTCACCCTCCGTGAGGAAATCGGATCCGGACCGTCTGCAGGTTACGTTCTCAAGCCTCAGCGCTTTTTCCATGCTCCGGATGCCCAGCTCCCCGAAAGCGGGTCTTCCCTCTCCCCCCAGCAGCATCGGGGCGGAGAAGACCATGACCGAATCTGCGAGATCCTGCAAAAGAAGAGCTGTGGAGAGCCCGGGACCGGCCTCGCACAGTATCTCACCGATACCCTCGGACGCGGTGCGCTCAAGAAGCGGGAGAAGCCGAACCCCGCCAGTCTCGTCATGCGGCATCTCCCACAGCTCGACCTTCCTGCTGTCCCTGAATTTCTTCATAGCTGGTCCGGCGCTGTCGGGATAGGCCAGGATCACCCTCCCGGGGGCCCTGATAACATTCTCCGAACCTCCAAGGTCACCGCTGCGCGTAAGGATTATCCTCGCGGGCTGACCCGACGGAGGCAGCGCCGACAGTCTGACGGTGAGTTCCGGGTCGTCCTTCCTGACCGTTCCGGCGCCGGTCATTACGGCGCCGACGGACGCCCTTTTCCTGTGGACTGTCTTGCGTGACTCCTCGCAGGATATCCAGCGGCTGGTTCCATCGGCGGCGGCGATCCTTCCGTCCAGGCTCAGAGCCATCTTCAGGGTCACCCAGCTTCTTCCTGTCCTGAGGTAATGGAGGTAGACGCGATTCAGTCTCGCCGCTTCACCGCTCATCAGGCCCACCTCGACCTCTAGTCCGGCATCGCGAAGCTGCTCCACTCCCCTGCCGCAAACCCTGGGATCGGGATCCTCCATGGCGACGACCACCCTTGAGATCCCTGCATTGATTATCCGATCTGTGCAGGGTCCTGTCCGTCCCTGATGACAGCAGGGCTCCAGTGTGACAACGAGGGTGCCGCCCAGCACCCTGTCTCCGGCGGATGAGATCGCCACAGCCTCTGCATGGGGTGCTCCGCATTTCCTGTGAAAGCCGTCCCCGGCCTCGGTCCCGTCATGTGCCAGTATGACCGCACCTACCATGGGGTTGGGAAAGGTGTTCCCCCTTCCACGGACGGCCAGCCTTAGGGCTTTCCTCATGGCAAGGGTCTCTCTGTCCGAGATCATTACCTTCCAACCAGTTCGGCGATACTCAGTCTGCCGATCACCGAATTGACAACGTACTGGGACTGGAGATCGCCGGTGGCCAGAATGATATGAGTGCCGTCGGCGACATACTGACCGAATGTGGGATCCATCGCGACCCACTGTCCGACCCAGACCATTGGCCAGGCATGGTAGCCGAAGGAACCGTCCAGATAGACTATGCCGGCGCAAATCCTCGCCGGCAGGCCCACCGATCTCGCCAGAGCGACGAAAAGAATGGTATGCTCGTTGCAGTCACCCCTCAGGTTCTCCATAACGTCCACTGCGGAGGGGAGCGAGACGGTGGGGCTGTTCTCCACGCTGGTGTCCACAAAGGAGCATATCCTCCTTGCGGCTTCCCATGAATCCCCGCTTCCGGACGTGACTTCCACGGCGGTGGCCGCGATCAGGGGATCCCGGCACTGTATCATAGGTTGCGGCTCCGTGTACCGCAGAAGTGTGTCCGGCAGGCTGACAGGAGGGAATGGAACGGCTGCATCCGGGATACAGTTGGACACGGAGACCGTACACCCCGATGCTGTCTGAACCGGGGGCAGGTCCAGCTGGAACTGGCTCCAGTCTATATCACCTTCCAGGACGAAGGTCCTGTTCCCCACCGAGCGGGGGTTCTGCACGGGAGTCGAGGAAACGGCGAAAACCTCGTAAAGATCCCTGGTGGCGATTATCTCTCCGCCCTGCCCGGGAGGGACCCTTGTCATGTCCATTCCAAGTCCCTGCTCGTACTCCCTCACTATCTGACCTTCGCAGATCCAGACCAGGTTCCTGGTTCCCATCTGGGAGAGTTCCAGTCTTGCGGCGATCACCGTGTCCCCCAGAAGATCCACCGGCTCGAAACCCTGGCAGACCGCCGAAGCCGACAGAATGACACCGCTGGCAGGATCGAACGACTGAAAGGTCCGTTCCTGTCCTTCGGTCCAATCCATGGAGGCACAGGCCAGATCGGCAAGGACCGGAAGATATTCACCCTCTATGACGGTGCTGTTCTCAATCTCTCTGCCTGCCGTACCTATGGACGAGAACAGGATGGAATCACGGCGGACGGCACTGACGGATATCTCCGCGGAGCCGTCTGACATCAGCATTTCCATCCGGCCCAGGTCGAAGATCGTGTCCGTGACTGCCGTCATGGACATCTCGATGTCCCTACGATTTCCCATGAGTATCATGTTCCAGTTAATCGTCTGTGTGATCAGAAGGGAATCGGAGCCGTACTCCTCGATGTCAAGCTGCATGTAGCCCACGTCGTCCCCCTGAATGGACACGGCGAATCTCTGTGTGCCGGCGCCGGCTGTGGATATCCCCAGTCGGTCACCGGCGGAACCGTCCTCACAACCTGTCCCCCAGGTAAGTGCAAGCAGGATCGCAAAGGCACATGATCTTGGCAGGAGCCTCATCTTTTTCCTCCAATGAATTCCTCTATGGCCGCTGATATCCTGGCCCCGGAGCCGCCATCCCAAAGAGGTATCTCCGGAGGCTCGGGCGGGCGTTTATCCATCTGCCTGCTGACAGCGCCCCCGAGGGCCGAGACATCCGGGCACAGGACATTGGTGCCGAGTTCCAGGGTCACCGGCCTTTCAGTGCTGGTCCTCACGGTGACGCAGGGTACTCCCAGAACGCTGGTCTCCTCCTGGACCCCTCCGGAATCTGTGATCACACCCGCGGCGCATGCCTGTGCCGAAAGGAACTGCAGATAGGTCATGGGCTCCCCCATGACTATGTTCCGAGGCACTTCCAGATTCCAGTTCCGGATATTGCCCTGTGTCCTCGGGTGTGCGGGGAATACGACTGCCAGATCCTCCAGGGACCCAAGGGCGTTGAGCAGCTCCTGCAGCCGCTGGGGATCATCCACGTTGGAGGGCCTGTGCAGCGTGACCAGGCAGTATGGACCCTGGGCAGGAGGCTCTTCCGTTGCCATGGCCATTGGAAGAAGTCTCCTCAGGGTGTCTATCATGGGATTTCCAACCAGCTTTATCATAGAGCTGCTCCGGCCTTCGGCAAGAAGGTTGTCCCTTGCCTCGGAGCTGGTTATGAGCAGGAGCCCGGCTATCTGGTCGGTGAGCACACGGTTGATCTCCTCAGGCATGCTCCTGTCAAAACTGCGAAGACCCGCCTCAACATGAATCACAGGGATGCCGTACCTGACCGCCACGATTGAGCAGGCCAGGGTCGAGTTGACATCACCTACCACCACCACAGCCCCTGGCATCCTCTGAAGCACGACTTCCTCGTACCTCTGCATTATCTCTGCCGTCTGCACGGTGATACTGGCGGAGCCCACCTCCAGGTTCAGGTCAGGCGGCGGAAGCTGGAGCTGATCGAAGAAACTCTGGGACATGATGTGGTCGTAATGCTGGCCGGTGTGAACGATACGCACCGGAATCCCCTGATCCATGTTCCGGACGATGGGGTCTATCTTCATGAAATTGGGCCGGGCGCCGCAGATCAGGTCTATCATATGCTCCTCCGCGATTTCAGATGCGCTCATCCCCCGGGAGTGAATCCATCTTGCAGACCCTTCTTTCGTGCCTGCCTCCGTCGAAGGGCTCGCGAAGAAAAACCTCCACTATTTCCCGGGCCAGGAAGGGGGCTGTCACTCCTCCCCCCAGCACCAGGACATTGGCGTTATTATGATGTCTGGCCCAGTAGGCCATGTCGGGGTAGAGGCAGAGGGCTGCCCTGATGTCGATATACCTGTTTGCGCTCATGCTCATCCCTATCCCTGAATTGCAGATGAGAATGCCCCTCTCGGCATCTCCCGACAGGATCTGCCGGCAGAGGAGCCCGGCGTAATCGGGATAGTCAACTGAATCTAGATTTTCAGGCCCCAGGTCCGCCGGTTCCACTCCGTCCAGCCCCGTCAGCCAGGAGAGCAGTTCCTCCTTCAGCGGGAAGCCTGCATGGTCACTGGCTATGGCCAGCTTCATCAGCTTCCACCTTCGCGTCCGTAACTGGCAACCACGCCCGAGAGCACTATGGAGCAGAGCTTGGACTCCGCTGAGTCGGCCCTGGATGTGAGCACCACGGGATTGAGAGCACCCATAATAACGGCTCCCAGCTCCCCGCCGGCCAGGAATATCAGGGTTTTGTACAGGATATTAGCAGCTTCTATGTCGGGGAGTATCAGCAGGTCGGCCTCTCCGCAAACCGGGCTGTCGATCTTCTTAATCCTGCATGCGTCCTTCGATACGGCCAGATCCATGGCAAGGGGGCCGTCGAAGATAATGTCGCCGAACTCCCCGTTATCCGCCATCTCCTTCATCCTGGCAGCTTCCATGGTGCATGGCATCTTGTCGTAGGGAACCTCCTTGGCGCAGACGTAGGTGGATTTCGGATGCTCGATCCCGAGGGCCTTGGACACTATTATTGCGTTCCTGAGCATGGCCACCTTCATATCGAAATCCGGGGCTATGTTCATTGCCGCGTCGCTGATTATGAGAAGCTTCGGGTAGGATGGTACATCGAAGGCGGCCACATGGCTGAGGGCTCCGGGTCCCCTTATGCCTGTCTCCCTGTCAAGGATTGCATGAAGGAAGGAGCTGGTGGCGACCAGGCCCTTCATGATCACGTCGGCCCTGCCGGAGCGAACCTCCTCGACTCCCTTGCGGGAAGCGGTGTCGTCATCCTCGGCATGTATGATCTCGATGCCGTTGAGGTCCACCCCCGCCTTATCGGCGGATTCCCTTATGCCCTTCTCCGGACCTATGAGGACGGCGTCCACCATGTCGTCGCTGACGGCGGTGCCTATGGCTGTGATGGTCTCAACCTCGTCGGCCCTGACCACGGCCACTCTCTTGGATGGAAGCTCCCTGGCCAGACGCTTCATCTCTGCGAGACTCCTGATAGGTTCCATATATCCCCCTGTGAGTAAGTTTGGAAGTGCTGTGCACAAATTCTCAAGATAAGAAGGAATATAGCTGGACAGCAACGATGCCTGCAAGAAGTGTTGACAAAGGAGGCCTCCTGGATGAGATTTGAGGGCACTCATCAGTAAGTTAATGTATCAGATTAATCTATGCATCAGGCAGCCACACCTGGCACCTTCTGCTTCAAGCATTATTGATCTCCGGAAAGGGGTGGTATCATGAAACACATGCCCGCTTCAGAAGTAAGGCCCACAATAGCACGCCACATGCTGGCGGACGGGTTCGATATGGTTCTCGACCTCAGGAAGAGCAGGGGCTCGATCATCCACGATGCCCTGCAGGACAGGGACTATCTCGACCTCTTCAGCTTCTTCGCTTCGGCTCCTCTGGGAATGAACCACCCTGCCCTGTGCACAGACGAGTTCAGGACCCTTCTTGCGGATGCAGCCATAAACAAGCCGTCCAACTCCGATTTCTACACCGAGGAGATGGCCGATTTCGTAAGGACCTTCGCGGACACCACCATACCTGACAGCCATCCCTACCTCTTTTTCGTCTCGGGCGGCGCGCTTGCTGTTGAGAACGCCCTCAAAGCCGCCTTCGACTGGAAAGTCAGGGAGAACATGAAGGCCGGGAGGGGGGAGACGGGAAGCAGTGTGATCCATTTCCGGAACGCGTTTCACGGCAGGTCAGGCTACACTCTCTCCATGACCAATACGGCGGACCCGCGGAAATACATGTATTTCCCCAAGTTCGACTGGCCCAGGGTGGACAGCCCCTCCATCGTCTTCCCGCTGAACGAACACCTGGATGAGGTCGAAAAGGCCGAGAAGCAATCACTGGAGCAGATAGACAGGACCATCGACCAGCACGGCCATGATATCGCATGTCTCGTCATAGAACCGATCCAGGCTGAGGGCGGCGACAACCACTTCAGGCCGGAGTTCCTCCAGCAGCTTCGCCTCAGGGCGGACAAGCACCAGTTCCTGCTGATCTTTGACGAGATACAGAGCGGGATGGGTCTCACTGGGGAATGGTGGGCGTGGCAGACCCTGGGAGTCGAACCCGACATCTTCTGCTTCGGCAAGAAAGCCCAGGTCTGCGGCATAGCCTCCAACAGGCGCATTGACAGCGTAGAGGAAAACGTCTTCCACGAATCCAGCCGCATCAACTCCACCTGGGGCGGTAATCTCGTGGACATGGTGAGATGCACTAAATATCTGCAGATAATGGTGGAGGAAAACACGCTCGAGAATGTCAGGGCCAGGAGCATCACACTCATGGAAGGCCTTGAAGATCTGCAGGAGAGGAACCCCGGTCGAATAGGCAACGTCAGGGGCAGGGGTCTCATGTGCGCCTTTGACCTTCCCGACACCATGACCAGGAACATGATGCTGAGCGAGATCATGAAGAACGGCGCCATCATCCTCCCCTGCGGGACCAGGAGCATACGCTTCCGGCCGCCTCTGAACATCACGGATGATGAGCTGGTGAAAGGCCTGGATATGATATCCCGCGCAGCCGATACCGTACTCAGGGATTAGACGATCCGGGAATGGACCTCATAGAGGCGACCAGGGAGGAAATAGGTACGGTGGCCGCCCAGCTGGCACGCAGCGGGTGGGCCGAGGCCAATGCGGGCAACATATCCGTCCTCCTCCCATCCGGGTCCGACAGCTCGATCTGGGACGGCGAGGTCATGACCGAAGAACTGCCGGTCCCCATTCCGGAGCTCTCCGGCCGCACTTTCATGATTACCACTGCCGGAAGCAGGTTCAGGAAGCTTATCAGCCGCATGGACACTGAGATCATCCCTGTCAGGGTATCGGCCGATGGGATGAAGGTGATAAGACTGGCAGCGGACAGGCAGCCGACCACGGAGTTCAGCACACATGTCCTGGTTCTGGCCCAGGCCGCCGGAAGAGGTTGGGATACGGCTTCCCTTGTTCACACGCACTCGACCCACATGCTTGCCCTTTCCTCCAGCGACCTTCCTGCAGAGATGCTGGAAGACGCGGTGAACAGGTCCCATCCGGAGATCTCCCTACTGATGAAGAGAGGTGTCCGGTTCCTTGATTTCATGACCCCGGGCACATGGGAGCTCGGGATCGAGACCGCGGCCGCCTTCCGTGAGAGCGACTGTGTCATCTGGCGCAAGCACGGTATTCTGGGCCTCGGCCGTGACCTCGATGCAGCATGTGACGCGGTGGAAGTGGTTGAGAAGGCTGCCAGGCTGCTGCTCCTGGAAAGATCCGCATTCGGAAAGTTCGTGGGACTGAAGGACCGTGACCTGATGCTCCAGACAGGTATCTACGAAGGGGAGACCGACGAACAGGAGGAGGACGAGACAGGCCTTCCTCCGGGTCCTCCGGTGATCGAATCCTGAGTTCAGCCGATGTTCAGGGGGTGAGTCGCTTTACATCCCTGGGAAACATCGTGGTAAGCCTTATGTTCTCCACGTCAAGTATCCTGGCTGTCAGCCTCTCCAGACCGATTGCAAGCCCTCCATGAGGCGGCAACCCGTACTTGTGGGCCTGCAGGTAACCCTGAAACGAATCCGGGTCCAGCCCGAATGCCCTCATCTTGTCCACCTGAGCCTGCCAGTCATGGATCCTCTGGCCTCCTGTGGTGACCTCCAGCCCTCGAAGAAGAAGATCGAAGCTCAGGGTGGTTCCCGGTTCCTCAGGGTCGTCCATGGTGTAGAACGGTCTCTTCTCCGTGGGAAAATGTGTTACGAACAGGAATTCCGACCCCCATTCCTCCATTGACCTGGCGCACAGGACCTTCTCCTCCTCAGGGCTCAGGTCCGGCTCCCCGGTGCAGTCCTCACCGGTCATATCAAGGAATATTCGATGAGCTTCCGCAAGGGTGATCGCGGGAATCGACTCCGGTATTTCGGGAAGCACTGCTTCAAGCATCTCCAGCTCGTATCCGTTGATTTCCCTCAATGCCGAAAGGCACTTCCTGAGGACGGATATCTCCACCGCCATCACATCATGGAAACCGTTTATGAAGCCCATCTCTAGGTCAAGGGAGGTGTACTCGTTGATGTGCCGGGATGTCTGATGAGGCTCCGCTCTGAAAACCGGCCCGATCTCGAAGACCCTCTCGAAGATACCCACACCCATCTGCTTGTAGAACTGGGGCGACTGGGCGAGGAAGGCTTCCCTGTCGAAATACTTGACCCTGAAGATGTTGGCGCCGCCCTCGGCCCCGGCTGAGCAGATCTTCGGTGTGTGTATCTCGGTGAAGCCCATGCCTGAAAGCGAATCCCTGAAGGCGGAAGCCAGGGTTTCGGCCACCTTCAGCCTGGCCCTCTCCACCGGATGTCTCAGGCTAAGGGGCCTCAGGTCGAGATTGGTGTCGATGTGAAGGTCCAGGACCTTCTTCGTCATGTCCACCGGTGACTGCTCCGCGGGGGAGTTCAATACCCGCACCGAGTCCAGCTGGAGCTCGACGGTCCGCGGGTGGATGGAGGAATCCTTGATCCTGGCATTCTTCACGGTGCCCGTGACTTCCACCGCCTGCTCCACCACCAGCCGGTCAAGAACGCTTTCGTTTCCCTCTGCTCCCATAACGCACTGGAGGAGCCCGTCATGCCGGCGAAGTATTATGAAGGCCCCCCATCCAAGGCGGCGTATTCTCTGGATCACGCCGTGGAGAACGATTGTCTCCCCTGCGGATCTCTCCAGTTCCACGGCCGCTATCGGTGATTCGACGTCTCTATCCGTAATGCCCTTCATCTGATTCCTTTCAGGTTCCTTGGATACCGGTCAGGTAATATAGCTGGACCAGACGGGTCACGGGAACTCCCTCTCATCACAAATGGTTGCAGGATAATTTGATATTCTAGATTTCATCAGCGGAGGATGCTTCTCTGCGTGCCCGGAGGAGTCTGCTGGGAGTGGAGACCAGGTGGGCGTCAAGTTCCAGGGCCCGCTGCCTGCAGGTCTCCGCAAGGTCCTCCGCTTCCTCTCTTGCGGGCAGGTCCGCGGATATGAGGTGCCTGAGCCTGAGTATCTCCCGCGAAAAGCCTGCCAGCTTCATCCTGTAGTACGACTGCGCCCGCCGGCGAAGCTTTTCCAGGGGCTCGGTCCCGGAATCCTGAACAGCCTCCTCCTTTTCAATCCTGAATCCCTCGAGCAGCCTGTCCATCTGCCTCAGCATTACCTTGAGCTCCTCGATCACCGCAAAGTTGCTTTTTTTCATATAATTGGCATTCCCGCTGATGTGAGTTAGTATAATGCTGAATTGAATAAGCATGAACATTCAATCTTACAAGCATATCCAGATGGGAGAACAATGTCAGACACTTTCAGGATACTTGCCATAAATCCAGGGTCGACCTCCACAAAGATATCCGTTTTCGATAACGAAAAGGAGGTCTGGTCGACCAAGATCACCCATTCCAGCGATGATCTTGCCGGATTTGACCATATCTTCGACCAGTACGATTTCAGAGAGGGTGTCATTCTGAGCGAATTGAGGAAGGCCGGCATGGACATAACTTCTTTCGATGCCATCGTCGGACGCGGCGGCGTGCTCTACCCCATCGAGGGGGGGACCTACTCCGTCGGGGACCGCCTTATAGAGGACCTTCGCAAAGGAGTCCAGGGAGAGCATGTCTCCAACCTGGGTGCTCCGATAGCAAGGGAGCTCGCCAGGGTGGCGGAATGCCCTTCTTTCATAGTGGACCCGGTAGTGGTTGACGAGATGGAGGACATCGCCAGGTATTCAGGACATCCGGCGCTTCCCCGGCGATCCATCCTCCATGCCCTGAACCAGAAGGCGGTCGCCAGGAAGGCTTCATCGGACCTGGGCCGGGATTACCGCGATTTGAACCTCATCGTCGTCCACCTCGGGGGAGGTATCTCCATCGGGGCGCACAGGAAGGGCAGAATAATCGATGTGAATAACGCCCTGAACGGCGATGGACCCTTCACTCCCGAAAGGTCCGGCGGTCTTCCGGTGGGTGACCTTGTGGACCTGTGCTTCAGCGGGAAGAAGACCCATTCCGAAGTGAAGAAGATGATAAAGGGGGCGGGGGGAATAGTAGCGTATCTCGGGACGAACGACATGCTGACCGTGGAAAGGGAGATAGAGAAGGGTAACAGCGAGTTCGAGGCCGTCTACGAAGCCATGGCGTATCAGGTGGCCAAGGAGATAGGAGGTCTATCGGCTGTCCTTGAAGGCGAGGTCGACGCTATCGTGATAACCGGCGGCATCGCCTACGACAGGAACTTCATCAGCTGGATAAGGAGAAGGGTCGGCTTCATCGCCGATATCATGGTCTACCCGGGCGAAATGGAGATGGAAGCCCTGGCCCTTGGCGCTCTGAGGGTCCTCAGTGGCCAGGAGGAGGCCAGGGAGTACGATCCCACGGAAAGGCTCAGCAATGGGTGAGGACAGGTTCGAGAAGGAGCATGCCGACTGGAGGGAGAAGGTCCTGGAACCGGTCCTGGACAAGTATCCCGAAAGGAAGGAAGTCTTCAGGACGGGTTCCGGGGAACCCGTTGAAAGGGTCTACTTCCCCGGCGACCCGGGTGATGATTACCTGGAAGAGCTGGGATTCCCCGGAGAGTTCCCTTATACGCGGGGGGTCCAGCCGACCATGTACAGGGGCAGGTTCTGGACCATGCGCCAGTACGCGGGTTTCGGAAGCGCCGAGGAGTCCAACGCACGGTACCGTTACCTTCTGGATCAGGGTCAGACAGGTCTCTCCGTGGCTTTCGACCTTCCCACCCAGATAGGCTACGATTCGGACCACCCGCTCTGCGCAGGTGAAGTCGGAAAGGTCGGGGTGGCCATCGACAGCCTGGCGGACATGGAGGTTCTTTTCGACGGGATACCGCTGGACGGCGTCTCCACTTCCATGACCATCAACGCTCCCGCCTCCGTGCTGCTTGCGATGTACATGGCAGTGGCCGAGAAGCAGTCGGTTCCCGCTGCAAAGCTCAGGGGAACGATACAGAACGACATCCTTAAGGAGTACATGGCCAGGGGGACCTACATTTTCCCTCCAGGACACTCAATGAGGCTGATAACGGACATTTTCAGCTTCTGCAGCCTCAACGTGCCCAAGTGGAACACGATCAGCATATCAGGATACCATATCAGGGAGGCTGGAAGCACCGCTTCACAGGAAGTGGCCTTTACCATAGCCGACGGAATAGCCTATGTCGACGCGGCGGTCAGGGTCGGGCTCGAAGTGGACGATTTCGCACCCAGGCTGAGTTTCTTTTTCAACGCTCACAATGACCTTCTGGAAGAGGTGGCGAAGTTCCGCGCCGCCAGGAGGATGTGGGCCAGGATAATGAGGGAGAGGTTCGGAGCCCGGGACGCCAGAAGCATGATGCTCAGGTTCCACACCCAGACCGGAGGGTCGACTCTCACAGCCCAGCAACCGGACAACAACATCGTAAGAGTGGCTGTCCAGACACTGGCAGCAGTGCTTGGGGGAACCCAGAGCCTTCATACCAACAGCCGCGATGAAGCGCTTGCGCTGCCGTCGGAGCACGCTGTCAGGATAGCGCTCCGGACTCAGCAGATCGTGGCCAACGAGTCCGGTGTGACCGGTACTGTGGACCCGCTGGCCGGAAGCTATTATGTGGAGGAACTCACCGACAGGATAGAGGACCAGGCCATGGAGCACATAGGCAAGATAGACTCGCTTGGTGGAATGGTCAGGGCCATTGAGGACGGTTATCCTCAGAGGCAGATCCAGGAGTCCGCATACAGCTGCCAGAGGGAAATCGAGGATCGGGAGCGGATAGTAGTGGGGGTCAACAGCTACACCATGGAGGAGCCTCCGCCGGAGGGACTCCTGAGAGTCGACCCATCGGTTGAGAAGGCTCAGTACCGGAGACTGAGCAGCATAAGGGACAACCGCGACAACGGAGAGGTCGCCGGAAGGTTGAGGGCTCTGGCCGATGCAGCCGCCGGCCCTGATAACCTGATGCCCTTCATACTGGACGCGGTCCGTTCCTATGCGACACTTGGAGAGATATGCGGCGTCCTGAGGGATGAGTTCGGGGAGTACACTCCCCAGACAGTCCTGTGACGGACCCCTAAGAAACAGGGAACATTATGAGAGAGATAGGAGGATCGGTTATTTTGAACAATGCAACCAGAAAGGCAGCAGTGGTAGCGACGCTCCTCACGGTAATTGCGGTTTCCGGATGCGGTTCCGCCGGAGTGGAAAGCACCGCCTGGCTGCTTATAGTCGCGGAAGACACGATGACAGTGGGCGATCTTGGAGATGCCTGGACCGGAATGGACCAGGATCAGAGGGACATGTTCCTTGAGAAGGAGAATACCGTAGGTGAGTTCATAGTCACCTACGGAAGGAAGCTTCTGCTTCAGATGGAACTGCAGGACTGCGGTTACATGGACGATGAAGAGCTGCTTTCCATGGCGGATTCCTGGGTCATGGAGCGAACGGGGGAAGTCAATCGCAGGTTGATGTACGAATCCCAGGAGGATGCCGTCTCACCGGAGGACATCGATCACTTCATGATCTATCTCGGGAAGTACGCCTTCTTCACCATGGATCCCGGGCTGGAGGAGGAGATAAGCTACGGTCCGGTCCACATGCCTTCTCTCCCCGATGACATGATAGGTCTCCTGGATTCACTTGCTGCAGGTTCCACAGGCATCAGCGAAACCGGGATGATGCTCCGGCTGGACTCCGTCCAGACAGCCGATTCCGTCACCATGGCGACGATCTTCGCAGATTCGGTAACACTTAGAGCGAATATTGTATCTTCAATAGCTAATAAAAGATACAATGAGGAATACGAAGACCTCAGGGCTTCCCTGCTGTCGGAGTATGGCCTCAGCATCGATTCAACGGTCCTCGAAACCATCAGTGCCAGTTTCGCTTCAGATTCGCCTCTGACCGACCTTGAGGCGGTGGTGATGGAATCCCAGGTCGGTACTTGGACGGTTGAGGACTTCCTCAGGGAACTGGTCTACTACAGATCCAAGTACAATATAGACCCTTCCGACGTGCTATGGCTGAACACACTGCTGGAGCTGTTGCATTACAATGAATACGCCAGGTCGTCAATGATGGACCAGCACCAGGATGTGCTGGACTCGCTGTATTCCGAGAGAATGTCATACCTTCTGGATATAGCCTCGGACAAGTTCTACGCGGATCGCATCGAGTCAGCGGTCACGGTCACGGAAGAGGACATGCGTGAGTTGTTCGAGAACATGGAGGAGCCCATCACCATTCCAGAAAAGAGGGTTCTACAGGCGATCCAGATGCCTTTGGATTCCGCGATAGTCTTCCGCAATCTCCCCGAAGACCAGCAGGATGCATACCTGCTCCGCATGCGGGGTTTTGCCAACCTGGCGGCTGACACCGCCCAGTCTCAGATCACTCGCCCCCTGCGCTTCAGCGAAGTGCCCGGCTTCCACGGAGAAGAGGTTTTCGCCATGGATCCTTCCGATACCACCACATGGCTTGGTCCTCTGGAACTCTTTGGAGGCGAGGACGTCTGCATGTTCAGGCTGGTGGAGGTTATCCCCGAACGGAACGCCACCCTGGAGGAGGTCAAGGACCAGATCAGGACCATGACAAGGAACCGGATGGAGGAGCAGGCCACGGTAGAGGAGTTGAGATTGCTTGAAGAAAGGTACGGAATGGTGATCAATGAGGAGATACTGGACCTTCTCCCCGCTGATCCGGGACTCTGGGCCGGTCTCTGATATGAACCAGGGCGGGGGCAGTATCCTGCCCCCGCCCCTCTCCCCGGAGGATATTTCTCAGTCTATCAGGGTCAGAGCGGCAGAAGCCGTACCGGAATCCGATGAAACCCTGACAATGTAGCATCCTGAGGCAAGATCGCGCAGGTCGACCGTACACTCCGAACCAGTGAGTTCACCGGTGGCCGAGAGCCTGCCGGAGATATCGTAGATCTCCACAATCCCGGTTTCCCCTCCATGAAGCGAGACGGTCACTGAACCCGTGCAGGGATTCCCCGAGAGGCTGATGGAAAGAGCAGTTTCAGGCGGAACACCCTCCTCGATGCCGAGAATGTGCATTGCAGGCATAAGGGAAGGGTCCCCCAGGAGGACCATCCCGAGGTGCCAGGATTTTTCGCCGGGGGTGAGACCCCCCGAGGCAATGTATTCCCACCAGTCCCTGTAAGCCTCGCCAAGTGAGCTTCCATCGGCCAGGGGCAGATAGAAAGGGTTGAAGTTCAGCATCGCGCCGCTCTTGGTGCTTCCCACGGCTCCCAGCCCGCTCCCGGTGCAAAGGGAGTAGACGGACCCCATGCAGTGGACCGTTGTGAACCTGCAGTTCGAGCAGGCGAAGAGGTTGTAGAAACGTGCGTGGGGCAGGGCAGGAACGAGCTGGTTCCATAAGGTGGTCGGGCCCGGTGACCAGTAGTGGCCCCCGGCATTGGAATGGACGAAGGGGCTGATCCAGACATACTCGGCGGGCAGCCTGTTCTCTATGTAATCAGTACCGTTGGTCTGGGCTTCATCGCTGACCAGCTCGGTGCTGGGGTAAAGGTACTGCATGGCTGCCTGGTAGCTGGGAGCCCAGGGCGCCCAGTCGTCGTCTACGTAGCAAAGCGCTGTAAGAGGCTCCGGGTCTCCGTTGATACGCCAGTCGTGGTTCCTCTCGAGGTAGGTGCACAGTATCTCAGTGGGGTCGCCGAGGGCGGACAGGTTATCTATCCTTATCCTTCCGACGTAGATCTCCGGATCCAGGCTGCCGGAGAAAGTATCGTACATGCCATCGCTTCCGGGGTTGCCCATGAAGGGATAGCCTATCCAGTTGTCCAGCCAGATGCCGTCCAGTTCCATATAGAAGTAATCTGCGGGGAAGGTTTCACCGCTCTGATTCGCTTCCTTGGCATCCTCCAGGGCGCACCAGGCCGTGGGAAGGTTACCCACGAGGACCGCTCCCTGCATTCCCTGTGAGTACTTCTCCTGCAGGTAGGTCTTGAGCTCCTCGGCCTGGCTGTATGTTACCTCCACCACCTCCGTGCTAAGACCCCCCGACTGTATGTCGGTGGTCCACTGGTCAAGGAGACCGGGAGTCAGGCTGTCCGTAAGGCCCTCCTCGAAGATCAGGAGGAACTCCGCCCCGTCGGTTCCGGAGATGGTCCTGACCTCAAAGGGTTCGTAATCCGGCTGTCCTGCCAGCCATTCCTCGTAGGTGCCCTCATGGTAGTTAGGGTCCGTGTTCACTGTCATCGGGGTATAGTCATAGACGTTCCCCGATATCATCATCAGAAAAAGCATCAGTCCCAGCATTGTGTCATCCTCACATTGAATTTGCTTCCAGCTTTCGCGAATGCGATAGCGCTACTTCACATATAGTTGAATAACGAAAAGGGCTGCCGGTGGCAATACGGTATCCCCGCTACAGGCGGGGGAGGTATGCGTAAAGGTCCAGATGACGCACTGCGAAGTTGAGGGCCGGCATGAGTATGTCCCCGATGACGCCGAGCCAGAGAAGCCCGAAGACTATCAGCAACCCGAAACTCTCCAGTCTCTGGTAACTGGCCAGTGCCTGTCTGGAGAGGAACCTGGCCACTATTCTGCTGCCATCAAGGGGGGGTATCGGCAGGAGGTTGAAGACCATCAGCACAATGTTCATAAGAGCCGCCATGGCCAGGCTGTGCACCAGGATGGAAGGCATCGCGGAACCCGCAAGGTGCAGCAGCCCTGTCAGGAGGAGGGCTATGGTGAGGTTCGTAGCAGGCCCGGAGGCGGCCACCCACATCATCCCGGACCTGGGATTCCTGAAAAAGGCCGGGTTGACGGGGACGGGTTTCGCCCAGGCAAGCATTATGGGGCTGTTTGTGATGAGGAAGAGAGCCGGCAGCATAATGGTTCCCACCGGATCGATATGAGAGACGGGATTGAACGTAAGCCTACCCATCCTGTAGGCGGTGGGGTCGCCAAGCCTAAGGGCCACGTAGCCGTGGGCTATCTCGTGGCAGACTACACTGAAGAACACCAGGACTATGATGAACGGTGTCTCTACTCCCATCTACCTCCTCCTGCCGGCCAGGAGGAGCCAGACCATCTGGCCCAGGGAAGCCAGGGCTGCGGCAACGTAGGTCATGGAAGCAGCGGTGAGTACCTTTTTCACTCCATTGAGCTCGCCGCTGGACATGCTGCCGCTTTGCCCTAGGTAGACAACGGCCCGTCTGCTTGCGTCGAACTCCACGGGGAGTGTAACCAGCTGGAACAGCAGGGCGGCTCCGTAGAGAGCTGCTCCGATGTAGTAGAGTTCAGTGATCCGAAAGAAGAGTCCCCCGATTATCAGAGGGAAAAGCATCTGGGATCCCAGATTGGCCACGGGGACCAGCTTCTGCCGGATCTGGAACGGGCTGTACCCCATGGCGTCCTGCACCGCGTGCCCGGCTTCGTGGGCCGCTACTCCCACAGCGGCTATGGATGTGCCTCCAAAGACGCCGGCTGAGAGGTTCAGCACACCCTTCGAGGGATCGTAGTGGTCGGTCAGGGTCCCCGCTATCTGCCGGACATCAATATTTGAAAGACCGTAACTGTCCAGGATCTCCCTGGCCGTTCTGGCGCCGGACATCCCCTTGCCTGTGGCCACCTGGCTGAACCGTCTGTAGGTGCCTGTGACCTGCGACCGCGCCACGAGACCCAGTATCAGCGCGGCGATTATTATCAGGAAACCGGCGTTCATGTCTGCGAAACCAAGATACATCTTCAAACCTCTTCGGATGAGCAATTATCAGCGCGAATGCTGTCTTTCCCCAATACGTCATCAACCAAATATAAGCAAGAATGATTCCCGGGCATGAGCCCACGACAGACGTCCCGTTCACACCGGCACTCCCGCTATGGGTCATTATGGCGCAGAAATCATGTCCCTGAGAGCTGCGGGTTCCCTGTTCCGGAGAAGTCTCCTGAGCTTTCCGATTACCATCGCACTGCTCTCGGCGGACAGGAAATCCGAGGGATGGACCGCGAACCTGAGAGTGTCCGCTCCTGCACAGAGTGTTCCGTAGATGTCCACCCACAGAGATGCCAGCAGCCTCTTCAGCGGCCCCCCGCCTGCGTAGTTCGCCACGGGAACCCTTAGAAGAGTGGTCCTGCCGGAAGGGCTCCAGATCCTCCACCTGCTCTCCGCAAGGCGGAAACCCGTGTGCTCCAGTGCCTTCAACGTCCCCCTGCTGTAGAGCCAGGCCGGCGCCACGAAACTCTCCGCCTGAATGCCCAAGGCAGCTGCAAGAGTCCGTTTCCCGTTCAGGATCAGGCGCTCCGCCTCATCCCTGTCAAGGTCCAGGAACTCCCCCTCTCCCCTGGTGAAAAGGAGAGAGCGCAAACCGTTCCATGAAAACCTTTCCGCTGGACTTCCCATGTGGGTCTGTCCGTGGAGCACCATGTCCACTCCCCCTTCTGCAAGTCCCGAGAGCCAACGGCAGAATTCCGGGTGTTCCTCCAGCGGCCATTCTCCATGGTAATCCGGAACCACCAGCATGCTGTACCGGTCAAGACCCAGTTTCTCCAGCTCCCCGGCAATATGCCTGAGTGCCCGCTCGTTGGCCGGGGATACATCGTGGACAGCCAGCAGCAGTCTTTTCATTGCTCTACCACCAGTCGCCGGGCGGGTTGAGACCGTCCAGGTCGCCATCCCTCCGGGCCTTGAGGATCATCTCGTAGAAACCCTCCATCCTTCTGAAGGTATCTTTCCAGCAGTGCCTGGAAACTGCGTACTGCCGAAGCTCCTCCTTAACGCCCCTTCGAGAGACCTTCACCGCCTCGGCCAGCGAAACTGCCAGGCTCTCGGCGCTCTCCGACCGGTAGGGCTCCAGAACTCCAAGGGATTCAGCCATCTCCGCAGACGCCCCGCGATCAGGAAACACCGTTACGGTACCGCAGGCGATTGCCTCCAATCCGGCCAGCCCGAAGGTTTCGTACTGCCCCAGGGCCAGGAACACGTCGGCCGAGGCCATTGCCCGGGCAACACCCTCCCTGCCTGTTATGTACGGCAGCCTCGCCACTTCCGGGTACCGCGCGATGAATTCATCCACGAGCCTTCTGTGCGGCCCCCGGCCTCCGATGACCAGCTTGATCCTGCCAGGGTCCCTGAACAGGGGGTAGGCCTCGATCAGCCGATCCAGACCCTTCTCCCAGTGGAACCTTGCCATGTAGAGGACCAGTACTCCTCCCTCGGGGACGCCCATGGATCTTCGGAAGCCTTCCGACCGGGCAGCCGGAGAGAACTGCTCGACATCAACGCCGAGCGGGGTATGGAAGAGCCTCTTCACGCCAAGCTCCCTGAGCTTCCACAGCATGCACCTGGAGGCGGCGAATACGGCGGTCATTGCCCGGTAGGTCCTCCCGGCATGGGCCCTGGCCGTGTCGTAGAGCATTCGGGCGACCCGGCGGGGGAACAGCCTCGAGGCGTAAGGACCTACGTAGCTGTCGGGGAAGTCAGTGTGGTAGAAGCCAACCACGGGTATGTCTTCTTTCCCGAGGGCGCTCCTGGCAAGAGAGGGAAGGAGGTACGGGCTCCCCACCTCGACTATGTCCGGGCGGTAGTCAAGTACGACGGAGTTGAGGCCTCCGGACTCCAGGATGATACGATAGCCGGAGCCGAAGAGGGGCATGGACCTGAGATGGTAGACCCTGGGAGGTCCCTCCGAAACCAGCCGGTCGTCCCTGCCGGGGACCGCAAGGGCTGACGTGTTCTCCGATATGCCCGATGAGAAGTAGTCCAGCTTCCTCTCGTGATAGACCCTGATGCCTCCCCCGGTAGGGGAGTAGGAGCTGTTAACGTCCAGTATCCGCATGGACCCCTTCTCGGGGAGCGTCAGTGTATGCCGTCACCGGGGATGGCGTCATCGGCGGGCTGAAGCAGTCTTACCCGGCCCTTCCCGTCATCGGATGCCAGCACCATGCCGTTGCTCTCCACTCCCCTTATCTTCACCGGCTGAAGGTTGACCAGCACCACCACCCGGCGGCCGGTAAGCTCCTCCGCCGTGTAGTATGGCTTCATACCCGCAACAAGCTGACGCACATGGTCCCCCAGGTCCACCAGCAGCCTGAACAGCTTGTCGGCGCCCTTGATCTCGTGGACTTCCGTAACGACACCGACCCTCATGTCCATCTTCATGAATTCCTCATAGGGGACGGTCTCCCTAACATCCGGCGATCCCTCTGGAGCCTTCTTCGTGGTCTCCGGTGCAGCGTCATCATAGATAACGGTCTCGAATCCTGTCTCCAGCTTCTCCAGAAGTATCTCGGGCCGTCCGAGCCTGTCACCCGGCTTCAGGTTCTCACAGCCTGCCTCTTTCCATTCGAGGGCTTCCCTGCCCAGCATCTTCCCGGTCCTCTCGCAGGTGAAGGGAATGTACGGAGCGAACAGGATCCTCAGAGCGTCCGCCAGCTGAAGGCTGTAGTAAATGGTGGTGGCGCAGCTCTCCCTGTCGGTCTTGGCAGTCTTCCAGGGCTGGCTCTGATCGAAATACCTGTTGCCCTCCCTGGCCAGCTCCATTACCCTCAGGCAGGCCGTCTTCAAACTGAAGCCCCTGATCAGGTCCTCCACCTCGTCCCTTGTGGCCCTGGCGGAAGACATAAGCTGACTCTCGGCCTCACCCGCCTCGCCGGGGGCCGGGACCATACCGTCGAAGGTCCTGTGGGCGAACTTCATGATCCTGTTGATGAAGTTCCCGAAAACATCGGCAAGCTCGTTGTTCCTGGCGCGGAACTCGTCCCAGGAAAAATCGGTGTCGCGATTCTCCGGAGCGTTGATGGCCAGGGCGTACCTCATGGGATCTGGAGGGAAATAGGCCAGGTAATCATTCAGCCAGACGGCGGTGCCCCTGCTTGTGGAGAATTTCTCTCCCTTGATGTTCAGGTACTCGTTGGCGGGGATGTTCCAGGGCAGGACGTACCCGCCCAGTCCGTGAAGGACGGCGGGTTGTATGACGGCGTGGAACACTATGTTGTCCTTGCCTATGAACTGGACAAGCCTGGTCTCGGGATCAAGCCAGTACCTCTTCCAGCCTTCGGGATCACCGATGTTCCTGAAGTACTCCCTGGTGCTGCTGACATAGCCCAGCAGAGCCTCGAACCAGACGTAGAGGACCTTGCCCTCCGCTCCAGGGACCGGCACCGGAACGCCCCAGTCCAGGTCCCTCGTGATAGCCCGTTCACGAAGACCCTCGTCCATCCATCCCCTGCAATAGTTCAGCACGTTCCCCTTCCAGTCGGGATGACCCGCCAGCCACTGTTCGATCCATTCCTGGAACGCATCAAGACGAAGGAACCAGTGCGTGGTGTCACGGGGCACAGGAGTGGAACCGCATATTGAGCATAGAGGCTCCAGAAGCTCCAGGGCTTCCAGCCAGCTGCCGCAGTCATCGCACTGGTCGCCCCTGGCATTGGCGGAACCGCACTGGGGACATGTCCCCCCCACATACCTGTCAGGCAGGAACCTGCTGCACCTGTCGCAGTGGAACTGCTTCATGGATTTCTCTACTATGTAACCCTTCTCAAGCAGGTCCAGGAAGACTTCCTGGGCGAAGCGATAGTGCTCGGGCTTCTCGGTCCGTGAGAAATTGTCGAACGAGATCCCGAACCGCTGGAAGTCCCTGGCAATAACCTCGTGGAACCTGTCCACCGCTTCCTTCGGGGTGATACCCAGCTGCTCGGCCTTGATGGTGATGGGTACACCGTGTTCGTCGGTGCCGCAAATGTATTTGACATCTTCGCGCTGCATCCTGAGAAACCTGACATAGATATCCGCAGGAAGGTATGCACCGGCCAGATGGCCCAGGTGCAGGGGGCCATTCGCGTAAGGCAGCGCGCTAGTTACAAGATATCTTGACATGTTCACTCCAATTTTCCGGTGGACCCGCGGATCATTCCAGCGGCTCCTCATCATCAATGTCGATCCTGCCAGAAGCTTTCCTTCTCCTGTGGAACTTCTCTATCTCCATTGCCTTCTCCTCGCCGTCATCCATCTCCAGGGTGACGGTCTCCTGGAAAATGTCCACACCGCTCACCCTTGCCTCCCTCCGTCCTATAAGGACTTTGACGCCCAGCTGAGGATAGAGCTTTGAAGCTTTTCTGTAGAACTCAGTCTCGTAGTTCAGGCAGCACATCAGTCTTCCGCAGACCCCTGAGACCTTGGCGGGATTCGGGGCCAGGTCCTGTTCCCTGGCGGCCTTCAGCGTGATCGAGCGGAAACGGGACAGGTACGCTGAACAGCAGAGCCTTCTACCGCATATGCCTATTCCGTCCTTCTGGCGCGCGTCGTCCCTGACTCCTATCTGCCTCATTTCTATTCTGGCGTGGAACTTGCTGGCCAGGTCGCGGACCAGTCCCCTGAAGTCCTTGCGCTGATCGGCGGTGAAGAACACCCTTATCTTCCTTCTGTCCAGCTGGGCCTCGCAGCTGGTCAGTTTCATTTCCATGCTCCTGGTTGATACCCGTTTCATGCAGAATTTCAAAACCTTGTCCTCGAAATCGCGGTTCTCCTCGTATATCCTGATGTCCTCTGGAGTGGCAATCCGCAGGAAGTGACCGTCGATGGACGCCACCGGGTCCCTGGGACTGTACTTGGCTACTACGATGCCAAGGTCCTCGCCCCTGTCCACAGCGACCACCACCATCTCTCCCACGGAGATCGGCTGCCGGGTCAGATTGATGTATGTCTCCAGCCTCCTGGAGCTGAACAGGAGCCTGAAGAGTTCGGTGGCGCCGGACCTCTCCTTCTCGTAGGAACCGTTCCCGATGTCCCCGTTTCCGCCAGTCAATGAGATCAATCCCTTCCGCCGCCGCGTGCCCTGTCCCAGATACCCGTGAACGCCGCTCCCAGCGCAATATTCACCATAACGTTGCCGGCAAGCCTCGCCTCTGCCTTTCTGAAGAGCTCCACGCCAAGGGCGCACGCCTCCTCGTCCAGTCCCATCCCGCCGGTCTCCTCCCGGGAGTGGCTGATGGGACTCATGCCGGTTTCACCCCTTCGCAGATCGTGAATGAATGCCTGCATGTCCCTGCAAAACTCCAGGGATCCTTCCCTGCCGAGTTTTCGGGACACCTCGGAAGCCAATGATAATGCACAGGAGACGGAAGCGCATTCCCGTATCATCCTGAGCACGGAAGCAGGGTCATTGTCACCCGGCTCCCGCCCGGAGTCATCGGCCCTTGCCAGAGCGGTTCCCGGCCTGCCGTCGGATGACAGGGCCAGCTCAGCCGCCCTTTCAGGTTCGATACCCAGCCTCTCCACCAGAATGTCCCTGACGATGTCTTCGCCCAGCCTCCTGAACCGGACAAGATGGGTCCTTGACCTTACTGTGGGAAGAAGGGCCGACCATCTGGAGGAAAGGAGTATGAGGACGGTGTCTTCCGGAGGTTCCTCCAGGGTCTTGAGGAGCGCGTTCGCGGCTTCCACTCCCATCCTGTCGGCGTCGAGGATGATCTCGACGTGCCCCCGGTCTTCGTAGGCCTTCATGGAGAGCCTGTCCTGCAACTCCCTGATCTGGTCTATGCTGATCCTTGTGTTGCCCTCGAACCTGATAGGGGTCACGCCGTCCTCCAGCCTTGTCCTGATCAGTGAGGCGACATCCTCCGGATCGGTGGAGCCCATGGCCGGTATCGTCAGCATCACATCCGGGTGCTGGAAATCGAATACCCTGCGGCAATCCCTGCATTCACCGCAGTAGCCTTTGTCGTTCACCCTGCACATCCACGCCGCGGCGAGCTCCAGGGCCGCCGTGAGCCTTCCTACGCCTGAGGGTCCTGCAAAGAGGTAGGCGTGGGAAAGCCTTCCGGAAGTGTACGCTCTCCCGATGAGCTCGTCCGCCTTTTCCTGCCCCCTGACCTTCTTCAGTATTCCCATTCTACTCCAGGTAATCCTCGGGATCCGACGGGTGTCCGCCCTTTCTCACTTCGAAGTAGTAGCCGGGCTGGCCTCCGGGAACCGGGCCTGACCTGCCTATCAGAGTACCGGCATCGACCTGGTCTCCGAGACTTACAGCAAGCTGTCCCAGGTATCCGTAAACGGTGAAGTATCCGTCCTGGTGGTCAAGCACCACCATCTGGCCCCTATCCAGGAATTCCCTGGCGTATATGACTACGCCGGGTGCTGAGGACCTGATGTCCTGAGAGGGCTGTGTGACAACGGTGATGCCGTCGCTGGTTGTCTCCGTGCCGTACTCAGGGTGGGTCTCGATCCCGAACCCCCTTACAACCTGGCCGTCGGCGGGCCAGATCACGGAGCCCCGCTGACGCTCCAGGTAGGCATCCGATCCTGGCTCAGGAAGGAGCGCGGGAGAGCTGGACGAAGTGGATCTGACACTGAGTTGTGTCACGAAGCTCGATGTTGCCAGTCTCCTGTCCTCAAGAACCTGCAGCGATTCCCTCGCCGCCGCTATCCTGCCCATGATCTGGCTCCTCAGCAGAGCCTGCCTGGCCTCCTCCTCGTAGATTCCTCCCTGAATGTTCTCCATCTGCTGACGCAGATGCTGAACATTTATCAGGAGCACTTCCAGGGAGTCCCTGTAGCTGCCGAGGGAATCCTGGCTCATGGACAGCATGAAGACCTCGCCGGCTGCCTTTGACGCAAGGTAATCTATGTACGCCTGCCTGTGGAGCATCCTCCTGAACCCCCCTTCCACGAAGAAGCTCCCCACTCCCCCGAGATTACGATGCGAGTAGAGGTAGAGCATGTAGGACGACAGGCTCTCCACCAGGGTCTCCCTGAGGGAATCCTCCTCGGTGAATACGCCTGATACCCGGTTCAGCTGCTGAAGGATCCGGGCCTCCTCCAGTGCCAGTTCGTTGTAGTACTCCCTGGATGTCAGCAGATGCACGTGGATGGCGTCCAGTATTGTGGACAGGGTTGCTTCTTCCTCTTCCAGCCTTGTTATCTCCTGCTGCATGTCCTGCAGGCATGCGTCAAGACTGTCCAGAGAGCCGGCGGAGAACATGGCCGCCATAAGCAATACAGCAGTCAAACGAGCCTCCCGTCGATCCGCTTCAGAGAAGCCTCGAGGCCAGCTCCTCCGCCCTGTCGGTCTTCTCCCATGAGAAGTGCCCCTCTTTCTCCGGCTCCCTTCCGAAGTGCCCGAAGGAGGATGTCCTGGAGAATATCGGCCTCTTGAGCCCAAGATACTCTATTATACGGTAGGGGCGAAGGGGGAATATCTCCCTGACCGCCTTCTCGACCTCTCCAACGTCCTTCACCTTCTCCGTGCCGAAGGTCTCCACCATGACGGATACGGGATCGGATCTGCCGATCGCGTAGGCCAGCTGTATCTCGCACCTTTCGGCTATCCCGGCGCTTACGATGTTCTTTGCTATATGCCTCGCCATGTAGGCGGCGGATCGATCCACCTTGGTGGGATCCTTGCCCGAAAATGCCCCGCCTCCGTGCCTGCCGGTTCCACCGTAGGTATCCACGATTATCTTCCTGCCGGTGAGACCCGCATCGCCATGCGGTCCGCCGATGGCGAACCTGCCCGAAGGATTGAACAGGAGGTTGCCGTTCCAGGGAAGGGATGGGCAGCAGCCGCCGAGTACCGGCTGGATGACCTTCTTCAGTACATCCTCCGCCATATCAGGAGTATGCGCGTCCGGGGCATGATGGACGGAGAGCAGTATTTCGTCGATGGCCACAGGCTGGTAGCCATTGTACTCCACTGTGACCTGGCTCTTGGCGTCGGGCCTGGCCCAGGGCAGTTCGCCGGCCCTGCGTGATTCTCTCAGCTTCTCCAGCAGCCGGTGGGCCAGCTGTATGGGATAGGGCATCAGGGCATCCGTCTCAGAGCAGGCGAACCCGAACATCAGCCCCTGGTCGCCGGCGCCCTCATTGTCCACTACACCGTGATCGATATCCGGCGACTGGGAGTGTATCCTTATGCGGTAGGTATTCTCAAGGAAATGGAATCCCAGATCGGGGATGTCGTAGCCTATGGACTTGACGGTTTCCCTGGCCACATTCTCGTAATTCACTTCCGCATGGCTCTTGACCTCTCCCGCCAGAAGACAGAAATTGGTTGTGACAAGGGTCTCACAGGCCACATGTGAGTCAGGGTCCAGCTTCAGATGAGCGTCCAGCACTGCATCCGAGATCTGGTCGCAGATCTTGTCCGGGTGTCCTTCCGACACGGATTCGCTCGTGAACATGGTCATGGTCCTTCAAACCTCCCAGATTCCTCAGCCGAAAAAAGAAAAGCCGCCAGCCGGCGGCCTGAGGTGAGCTATCGGCTTTTTAGCACTTTTTTTTACGTGGTTGCAATATACCCCAAATCATTCCACGGCATCTAATGATACAATATATCCCGCAGCCGTCAATGGCAGCGTAAGGGGCTTTGGAGGATGTACCCCGCGAGCCCTCCGACCTGGGAAAAAGCTCTTGTGACGTCCACGGTTTGTGGATATACTGTCGCGGTTCCCCGGTGCTGGCAGTTGTATTATCTTTTGACCTCGGGTCACTCATTTCCGGAGGCAGTATTGAAGAAGAACGTCAAGGTCATCGCAAGCCTGGTCAGGAAGGCCAAGAAGAAGCTCTATCAGGGCAAGAGGGACGAAGCTCTGGACCTTATAAAGAAGGCCGTGAACATAGATGACAACAACGGGGTTCTTGTTCAGGTGATAAAGGTCATCGGCAAGAAGAAGGTAAGGACCGATTACGAGGATGAGTCCGAACTCGATGAGGGGTTCGAGTCTGAACTCGATCAGGACATCAAAGCCGAACTTGAACAGGACATCGAAGCCGACGGGGGTAAGTACATCGCAGCCGAACTCGATCAGGACATCAAAGCCGACGGGGATATGTACACCAAAGCCGACGGGGATATGTACACCAAAGCCGATTCCGGGGTAATAACGACGCCTGAACCTGAGACTTACGCTGAAGCCGAAGGGGATGATGTCCTCGAATTCGCACCGGAGGAATACCTGGAACCGGAGACGGGACCGGTTGCGGAAATCGAACAGCCAGTTGAAGAGAAACAGGAAAGGAAACCGTCAATGGCCCCAGAGGAGCGGCTTCAGAGGCTTTTCGAAGCATCCGACAAGGAGTACGAGAACGGCCATCAGCAGAAGGCCATCGCCTATCTGAAGAAGGCCAAGCAGCTGGCGCCTGACAATCAGGAGGTCCAGGAAAGGGTCGAACTCCTGAAAACCAGGATCAAGTCGGATAACCTTGTTCAGATAGCCTGGAGGAAACTGGAGTCCGGCGAGGAAGCAAAGGCCGTTGTCCTGGCCAGGGAGGCGTTCCAGATGTTCCCGGAAGCCACAGGCCTTGATGAGCTGCTGTCGGCAATTGAGTACGGCGACTCCTCCGGAGGTGCCGGAAAACCAGCCTCCCGCGTGTCGAAGTCTTCGGGATCCGATGAGTTATCAGCCGAAGAGTACATTGCACAGGTGAGACAGATGGTGCAGGACAACGCCCTTGTGGCAGCGGCGGAGCTGGCTGAACGTGCCTACGGAATTCATCCCCGCAATTCGCTGCTCTCGGAGTTCGTTGACAATTTCAAGAAGCTCGGTCTTCTGGAATAGCCCCGCTCAGCCTGAGAAGAAATCCGGGACACAGGTCAGAAGAACTCCCAGGACCAGCGCCACGATCCCGATCAGGAACATAAGTCCGGTGATGACCGGATGCAGCTTCTTCCCCAGCATTACGAAACCTGCAACGGACAGAAAGAACCCCGGAACAAGAAGCGCCAGATAAGCGTAGTTCAAAAAGCTCTCCTTCTTCTGTTTGCGTACCCACCGGGAATAATAATGCGGGTGCCGGTCGTCAAGCTTATTTCCGCTTCAGACCTGAGAGCTGCTCCCATAACGCCTTCTCCTCCTGAGAAGGTGATTCCGGCAGCTTCACCTCCACGTGCACCAGCTGGTCCCCCTTCGTCCCCCTGTAGGGAACTCCCTTCCCCGGTATCCGGAGTATGGTCCCGGGCTGGGTCCCGGGATGGATCCTCAGCATGACCTTGCCGTCGAGAGTCCTTATCTTAAGTTTGCTCCCCAGTACGGCCTGCGGGGCCGATATCGCAACAGTGCAGTGGATGTTCCTGCCTTCTCTCCTGAAGAAGCTGTCAGGCTTCACCCTAAGTTTGACCATGACCGTACCTCTTGATGGGGTAGCGAGCCTGAGAACGGTGCCGTCGTCAGAACCGGCAGGCACGTTGAGGTCCACGGTTTCCACAGAAAGGGTCTCTCCGGTGCCCCTGCAGCTGGTGCAGACATTGGAGAACTTCTGTCCGGAACCCCCGCATGCGGGGCAGGGCATGACCATCTGGCCCTGCTGTATCCTGCCTGTACCGTCGCACTCCGGGCAGGTCTGGCGGCCTGAACCTCCAGCCCCCATGCATACCGGGCAGGTCGAGGGCACCTGGAGACTTGCCCGCACGAAACCTCCCAGGGCTGCGGTCCTGAAGGGTACGTCCACGGCGACGGCCGGTCTGGAGGTTCGCCCCCGGCCGAAACCGGAGGTCTCGAAACCGCCCCCCCCCATTCCGCCGCCGAACATGGAGCGGAGTATGTCGGCCAGTCCGCCTCCACCGAACGGGCCGGCTCCCTCGCCGCCCGTTTCGCCCCAGGAGAAACCGCCGCCTCCCTTGCGCATCTGGTCGTACTGGGCCCGCTTCTCCTTGCTGCCAAGGATATCGTAGGCCTCTGACACCTCCTTGAAGCGCTCTTCAGCCTTGCTGTCCCCAGGATTGGCGTCGGGATGGTATTTCTTGGCCAGCTTCCGGTAGGCCTTCTTCAACTCGTCCTGGGAAGCGTTCTCATCCATTCCCAGGACTGAATAGAGGTCTTTGCTCACAGGTGGCTATTCTCCCCCTTCGGATTCCGGTCTCTCTTCCCGATCCCGGGGTCTGGCCTTGCCCACCTTCACCCTTGCGGGGCGAAGGAGGTCGTCGTCGAGCATGTAACCCCGCTGGAATACCTCAAGTACGGTATCCCTGTCCAGTTCTTCGGTATTCTCGGCAAGCATGGCTTCATGGATGTTGGGATCGAAGGGGTCGTCCCTTTCAACCTCCAGCTCCCTCAGACCCTCCTGACCGAGTATTCCAACGAGCTGCTCGGAGGTCTTCATCAGACCGTCCGCTATCTCCTCGACGGAATGCCCGCCTTCCTTCACCAGTTTCTCGGCCCTGTGGTAGTTGTCCAGTACGGCAAGCAGCTCTAATATCAGATCCTTCTTTCCCTGGGAGCAGAGGCGCCTGAAGTCCCTGGCCTGCCGTTTTCTGTAGTTATCGAACTCCGCCTGCAGCCTCATCAGCCTGTCCCTCAGCTGAAGCTTCTCAGGATCGGGACCTTCCTTGACGGGCTGCTCCTCTGCAGATACTTCCTGAAGGCCCTCTTCATGCTCCGGGGCTGATGACTGCTCCCCGCGGTGTTCATCCCTGTCCGATACGGGGATCCTTCTCCTCGAGGAGGTCCCGTTCTTTCGCCTGGCGGGTGTTCTCCTTGGATCCGCCATCAGTCATCAACTACTTCGTAATCAGCGTCCACGGTCTTGTCGTTGTCACCTTCGTGGCCTGTGCCGGCGCTGTCGTGGCCGCCGGGTCCGCCGGCCGCTCCAGCTGACTGCTGCTGGGCCTGCTGCTGCTTGTAGAAAGCTTCTCCGAACTGCTTCCAGGTCTCCTGCAGCTTATCGAACTTTTTCTCCACCTGTTCGTCGTCGTCACCCTGCAGCGCATTCTTCATTTCCGAGACTGCGCCATCAAGCCTTGAGCGGTCATCGGGAGCCACCTTGTCGCCGTACTCCCTCATCTGCTTCTCTATCTCGAAGACCATGGCGTCCGCATGGTTGCGCTTCTCTATCTTGTCCTTCTTCCTGGCGTCCTCCTCGGCGTGCACTTCGGCATCGCGAACCATCTTCTCTATCTCGTCCTCTGAAAGACCGCTGGATGCCTCGATGGTTATCTTCTGCTCCTTGCCCGTGGCCTTGTCCTTTGCCGAAACGTGCAGTATGCCGTTTGCGTCGATGTCGAAGGTCACCTCTATCTGGGGCATGCCTCTTGGAGCCGGCGGGATGCCGTCCAGAACGAATCTGCCCACCGTCCTGTTGTCAGCCGCCATCTTTCTCTCGCCCTGGAGTACGATTATCTCAACCTGGGGCTGGTTGTCCGCAGCCGTGCTGAATATCTGGCTCTTCTTCGTTGGTATGGTGGTGTTCTTCTCGATTATGGACGTTGCCACACCGCCCAGGGTCTCGATACCAAGGGTCAGGGGAGTCACATCCAGAAGAAGGACATCCTTCACATCGCCCGAAAGCACACCTGCCTGGATGGCGGCGCCCACTGCCACCACCTCGTCGGGATTGACACCCTTGTGAGGTTCCTTGCCGAATATCTCGATAACCTTCTTCTGCACAAGAGGCATCCTCGTCTGTCCGCCAACCAGGAGGACATCGTCGATGGCGGACGGTTCAATACCGGCATCCTTCAACGCGGTCCTGCAGGGTGCCACGGTCCTGTCAACAAGTTCATCCACCAGCTGCTCCAGTCTGGATCTGGTCAGTGTCATGTCCAGGTGCTTCGCACCGGTCGAGTCAGCCGTAATGAACGGCAGGTTGATGGATGTGCTCTGTGTTGTTGAAAGTTCACATTTCGCGGTCTCCGCGGCCTCTTTCAGCCTCTGGAGGGCCATGGGGTCCTGGGAGAGGTCTATCCCCTTGGTGTTCTTGAACTCCGTGACCATCCAGTCGATTATCATCTGGTCGAAATCGTCTCCGCCCAGGTGGGTATCTCCATTGGTGGACTTCACCTCGAAGACTCCGTCGCCTATCTCCAGAATTGATATGTCGAAAGTACCGCCTCCAAGGTCGTACACAGCAATGGTCCGGTTTGATGATTCCTTGTCCAGACCGTAGGCCAGGGCTGCCGCAGTAGGCTCGTTGACTATCCTCTCCACCACCAGACCCGCGATCTTGCCGGCATCCTTGGTTGCCTGTCTCTGGCTGTCGTTGAAGTAGGCCGGAACGGTTACCACGGCTTTTTCGATCTTCTCTCCCAGGTAATCTTCCGCCGTCTGCCTCATCTTCTGCAGTATCATGGCGGATATCTCGGGCGGGGAGTATTTCTTGCCCATTATCTCAACCCAGGCATCTCCGTTCTTGCCCTCGACGACCTTGTACGGCACTCTCTGTATTTCGTTTGATACTTCGCCGTACTTGCGCCCCATGAACCTCTTGATGGAAAAGACCGTGTTGTTGGGATTCGCTACGGCCTGTCTGTAGGCGACTACTCCCACCAGCCTCTCTCCCTTGTCGTTGAAGCCCACCACCGAGGGAGTGGTCCTGTTCCCTTCGGCGTTGGGTATTACGGTGGGCTCACCGCCCTCCATTACGGCCACGCACGAATTCGTGGTCCCGAGGTCAATACCTATTATCTTTGCCATGTTATCCTCTCCCGTTGATTTCGATCCCTTCCGTTCAGGAAGGAACTGCTCGATCTTCACCCCTTGCGGGGACTTCTATTCTTGTCGAACGTTCAGACCTTTCTTCATGATCCTAGCGTAAGTTTGAGCAATCATCATGCCAGAAGCTATGCTATCTGTAAGTAATTAATTGATAACTTATTATACCGCAAGCGCTGTGATACGTCCCGTGCAGGCGAAGCATGCGGCGTGCTATTGTGGCACATTCCAACCCTTGATGGAAGTTGTATACTATAGGGTTACGGGACACACTCCCGCACGGAAAACAGCAATGGAAGCAGGTAATGGACAGGATCATCGTCAGGGGGGCCAGGGAGCACAACCTCAAGAACATTACCGTGGAGTTCCCCCGGAACAGACTCGTGGTCCTCACCGGTGTGTCCGGTTCGGGAAAGAGTTCCTTCGCCTTCGACACACTCTACGCCGAGGGCCAGCGTCGTTATGTGGAATCCCTCTCCGCCTACGCAAGGCAGTTCCTCGGCCAGCTGGAGAAGCCTCTCTATGAAAGCATCGAGGGCCTGTCACCGGCGATATCCATAGAGCAGAAAACAGTCAGCCACAATCCCAGGTCGACAGTCGGGACCGTTACCGAGATATCCGATTACCTCAGAGTCCTCTTCGCCAGAGTGGGCATCCCCCACTGCCCTGCGTGCGGCAGGGAGGTCTCCAGCCAGTCTCCCCAGCAGATGGTGGACAGGCTTCTGGAGCTCCCAACCGGGACGCGTATTCTGATTACGGCCCCGGTGGTCAGGAACAGGAAGGGAGCGTACGCCGAGCTGTTCCCCGCCCTGAGGAAGAGGGGTTACGTGAGAGTGATGGTGGATGGCGAGGTCAGGGGACTGGACGAAACCATGAACCTGGACGGAAAGAGGAAGCACACCATACACCTCGTGGTAGACCGCGTGGTGTTGGAAGACAGCATCAGCAGCAGGCTCATGGACTCCGTCGAGACGGCGCTGTCCGAAGGAGAGGGCATTCTGTCCGTCATAGACGCAGACTCCGGGGAAGAAACCCTGATGAGTGAACACAGCGCCTGCGCCTACTGCGGGATCAGCATGCCGGAACTCACGCCCCAGCTCTTCAGTTTCAACAACCCTATCGGAATGTGTTCCGAGTGTTCGGGGCTGGGTTACGAAATGAAGGTCGACCCCCTTCTTGTGGTCCCGAGAAGGGCTATTTCCATCAAGGATGGCGCAGTGGCTCCGTGGGGAGTCCCCTCGGGCCATGGCAAGAACCTGGTGAGGGCGCTGTCCAGGGAGCTCGATTTCAATCTTGGAGCTCCCTGGCAGAGCCTCCCGGAAGAAGTGCAGGAAACCATCCTCTACGGCTCCGGCAATCGCAAGATAAGCGTGACATGGTCTTCCAGCAATTCCTCCGGCGTCTGGGAGACCAGCTGGGAGGGCGTGATACCCAGGATCGAACGCCTATACAGGAGCACCAGCAGCCAGGCTGCCAGAAGGCATTACGAGAGGTTCTTCAACAAATCGCCCTGCTCCGCATGCCAGGGGACCAGGCTCCGCAGCGAAGCCAGGGCCGTCACAGTCGGGGGCAGCGGCATCCACAGCCTGAACTCCATGACGGTGCAGGACCTGCACGACTTCTTCAGTGGCCTCTCCCTGGACAGCTGGAGGCAGGAGGTTGCCACGGAACTCCTTCGGGAGATTCGTGGCAGGCTGGAATTCCTGAGGAACGTGGGGCTGCATTACCTGACTCTTGACAGGGCATCCCCCAGCCTGTCAGGGGGCGAAGCCCAGAGGATCAGGCTTGCAAGCCAGATCGGCAGCGGTCTTACCGGGGTGCTCTACGTGCTGGACGAGCCAACCATAGGACTCCATCAGAGGGACAACAGAAAACTTCTGGATACTCTGAAGGAGCTGAGAGATCTCGGCAATACCGTCCTGGTCGTAGAGCACGATCACGAGACCATAATGTCCGCTGACCATGTTGTGGATTTCGGCCCGGGGGCAGGTGTGCAGGGGGGCAGCATAGTCGCACAGGGAACCCCTCAGGAGATCATGTCCACCGAAGGTTCCCTTACGGGGGACTATCTTGCGGGGAGGAGGTTCATCCACCGGACCGTCCCGGCCTCGGGGAAGAGCCACGGATACCTCGTCCTGCGCAAGGCCAGCCTTCACAACCTGAGGTGCGTGGACCTGAAGATCCCTCTGGGAAGGTTCGTATGCGTCACCGGCGTATCCGGCTCGGGGAAGAGTTCCCTGATCAGCCAGACGCTCTACCCCGCCCTCTCGGCTGTCCTGGGCAGTTCCCTCAAGGCAAGGCCCGGTCCATACGGTTCGCTTGAGGGCGTGAACAGAGTGGACAAGGTCATCAACATCTCCCAGGACCCCATCGGAAAGACGCCAAGGTCCAACCCGGCCACCTATACGAAGGTATTCGATCACATAAGGAACCTCTTCGTCGAGACTCCCCAGGCGAAGGTGAGAGGCTACAAACCCGGCAGGTTCAGCTTCAACGTCAAGGGAGGCAGGTGCGAGGAGTGCAAGGGCGCCGGTGTCAAGAAGATCGAGATGCACTTCCTCTCGGATGTCTTCATAGAGTGCAAGGCCTGCAAGGGCAAGCGGTTCAACCGCGAGACCCTGAAGATAACCTATGGAGGTCTCAACATCTCACAGGTCCTGGAACTCACCGTCAACGAGGCCATGACGCACTTCGAGAGGATCCCTTCTATCTACAGGATACTCAAGGTGCTTGACGACGTGGGTCTGGGATACATCCAGCTGGGTCAGCCTGCAACCACCCTCTCAGGCGGAGAAGCCCAGAGGATAAAGCTGGCCAGGGAGCTGTCCCGTCCGAGCACATCCCACACGGTCTACATTCTTGACGAACCTACCACAGGGCTTCACTTCCACGATGTCAAGAAGCTCCTGCTGGTGCTCTCGAGACTGGTCAAGGCCGGGAACACGGTGATAGTCATCGAACACAACATGGATGTCATCAAGAATGCCGGATGGATAGTGGACCTCGGTCCCGACGGGGGGGACGAAGGGGGCCTGATAATCGCCACGGGAACTCCTGAACAGCTGGCTGACCAGGAGCATTCACACACCGGTAGGTTCCTCAGGAAGGTTTTCCAGGAGGACTCAGCGCATTCGGCGGACGATAAGACCTGAAAGTGCAGCCAGGGCTGCGAAGATGTTCCTTACACTTATGGAGATGACGCCGGAGGATTCCCAGGCGCTTATGAGACAGCCGCCTCCGGGGAGTCCCGAAGACATTGCATCGTACTTCCCCAGGAGCGACAAATGGATACTCACGCCATCCTCCTTTACGGCGCCGATCTCCGCGGATATGCTCCTCAGGAACCTGCTGCCGACAAAGGCGCTGCTTCCTCTGCCGTCCTCTATGTAGACCAGTTCACTTCCAAGTGCATCCCTCAGCTTCTCCGAGATCAGTTCCAGGGTTGGTTCACTGATGGAAAGCAGTTCCATTACGGAGGAGTACACAGAGTGGTCCCAGCCCGGGTCGCCGGTATTGAACATCCTGAATCCCCCGGGATCGGCGGCTGTCATGCCCTCCGACCATGGAAGGACCCTGTTCCCTCCTCTTGCCTTGACGTTCTCCATAGCTTCTGAAGCGCGGCAAAGAACCAGATCATGCGCTTCCATGGATGATCCCGCTGTCGAGGCTCCTACGCTGACGGTGACCGGTATCCTGTCCGGGCGGATGTCCACACCGGCCACCGCTCCGCAGATCCGTTCGGCCACCAAACGGGCTTCCTCCTCCGATGTATCAGGCAGTATCACACCGAAGAGGTCTCCCCTCAGCCTCCCTATGAGGTCATTGGGCCGAAGCACGCTCCTCACGGTGGAGACCAGGGCCTTCAGGGCGCTGTCGCCGACCCTGTAACCGAACAGGTGATTTATCTGCTTCATCCCGTCCACTCCCATCAAGAGGACGGAAATGGCCTGCTTCTCAGCCCGGCCGGCCATTATCTCCTCAAGCCTGCTGGTCCATGAGTAGCCGATCACCGCTCCTGTAAGCCTGTCCATGTACGCCATGGATTCCCGGCTCCTCAGGCTCAGCGCCGCTCCCACCTGTCCGCAGAGGCTGTCTATGAGGTAACCGGGTATCTCCGACTCCTCCGAGAATGGCAGGTCGACTTCAGCCAGAAGGTAGTTGTCGGAGGCCTTGCGATCGGGAAGCATCGTCCTTTTCTGAGTACTCCCGGCGGAGGAGCTCTTCAGGGTGATCACCAGACATCTCCTGCTGCCGAAAGGAGTCACCTGGAAACTGTCTATCCAGACCTTGCCGGAGGGTCTTTCCAGTATCGCATCCTGTATCTCCGTCGCTGGAAGTCTCCATTTGCCGATTCCGTAACCCTCGATGATCTCTATCTCCCCTGCGCACTGCCGGAGGGCCAGGACACGGTTCGCGCCCAGCAGTCTTCCCATTATCTCAAGGCTGGCGCTTATCTCGGACCTTCCGGATATCCGGGAGGCAATGCCGCCTATTTCGAAAATCCTTTCCGACATACCCGACGCGGTTTCGACACCCAGTTCGTCCCTCAGCTCGACCAGTGTGGAGTTCTCATCCAGGCCAGCCATCTTATGCAGCTTCATAATCCTGGCTTCCGCGCCGCTCCTCTCCTCGAATACCCCGGAAAAGTCCTGGGGGAGCTGCTTCAGAATGAACCGGTCCAGTTCAGCCAGTAGAAGAAGGAGACCTGCGGTCTCCCGTTTGTCCCTTTCCAGTTCAAGACACAGCCTGCATCGGAGAAGCAGCCAGACAAAAAGCAGCCGGTCCAGCTGCCGTGCCATTATCTGTGCGGACTGGAAGAAATCATCGGAATAGCGGTCCCGGGAGGAGAGAATGCCGCTCACGCAGAGCTTCCAGGAAATGAAGGGATCCTCTGAGGAACTGCCGAAGGATGAATCCAGAGCCGAGGCGATTACGGAAGCGGCTTTCCGCTTTCCCCTTGCAAATGCCTCCAATGCCAGGATGAGTGCGTAGACCAGTTTTTCACCGCCCTTGGAAGCAGCTAGATGTTCGGCCATCACACCCGCTTCGGAGATCGGGTCCCCGCCCTCCGCCAGCCTGCCCAGGAAACCCGAGGTCCCCGGCAGGATCCCTTCCGCCGTTCCGGTCAGCGGTTCCTTGTCGGTCAGAAAGCTGATGTAGGCCATGCACCATGCGGAGAGGGGTTCCTCTCGGAGCATCTCTGAAGAGCCGGTGATCTCGCCGAACTGCCTGGCGGCCGATGCGGCTTCAGCGAACTGGAGTGTCCTCGTGAACATGTCCGTCAGGTGGTCAAGGGCGTATGTACTGTTTGAGAGGTTCCCGCTGGCGGAGGCTTTCCTTGATATGTTCCGCATGATCGAGATAAGGTTCCGCACCGTGTAGCCCGGACGCTCCTTCATCTCGCTTACAAGGGTACGCAGTATCTCCATCACCGTGAGCTGATTATTTACGCTCTCAGCCAGCATCAGGGCCCTCTGGAGCATGGACATCGCAGCCTTCCTCCGTCCTGAGGCAATGTAGACCCTTGCCCGGGACCACTCGACCGCAAGCTGTGCGGGAAGCGATAGGGAGGGAATGCCTGACATGGCCGAAAGGATGGTCCTTTCCGCAAGGGTGTTCATCCTGAGCCCGGACTGGGCCAGGGCTGCGGCAGCCCTGATCCTGGCCTCAAGCTCCGGGTCACCGATGCTGCAGACCCAGTCCAGAACCTTCTCCAGCTCCCCGGACAGTTCAGTCATCGCCTTGTAATCCCGCGTAAGCTCGCCAAGACTCTCCAGGATAGCTGGAATGTGCTCTCCAAGACCGCTTTCCAGGCTGAGCTGAAGAGCCTTCCTGAGATGCTCTTCCGCGGAGGACGACCTGTTCTGAAGAAGCTGCAGTTCTCCTAGCCTTGTCAGGGCCAGGATCCTGCCGGTCGTACTCCTCAGGACCGGCAGGTTGTCCAGAACGAAGCTCTCCGCCCTTTCGATACTGTAACCCCTGAGCCGGCGGGGTTCGAACATGGTGAGCAGTTCCACCGTCTCCCCCTCGCCCAGCTCTTTCCGGTCCATTATCTCCATGATGTAACCCGCCAGGAGGCTGAACTCCCCGTACTCCCCGGCTTTACGCGCAGCCGACAGGAGAAGGACGGGCCTGTTCCTCGCGGGGAGCTTTTCCCATCGGATGACCGTCATCAGCTCAGACAGTGTGACACCGGGGGAGAGGAGCGCGTATTCCGCCAGTCTTCCCATCCATTCCCCCGCCCCGGCTTCATCCGGCGCGGGCGCGTGTTCAGCTGCTGATGTCCAACCGCTGTGATGAGCTTCCTTGCGGGTCCGGACCTGTTCCTTACCCCTGAGCCTTTCCAGGGAGGACTCCACCTCTTCGGTGGGAACATCCAGGACAAAGGCGATCGCACCGGTGCTCAGGGTACTGCCGATCCCGGAAAGGAGGGAAACGATCCTCGGATCCAGGCCATCCTCTTTTCCTGGGACTGGGTTTTTGCTGTGCATGGGTCTCCATTCCGGTTGCAATATTCACTTCCCGGACCCATGCAACAACCTCCCGACACTTGTGCGGGCGGCCGGCAGGAGTTATTTTTCTGGCTCTCCGCCATTTGCTTGATTATGGCTCATAATAAGAAAGGAATCTCAAGTGACGTTACCCAAGCGTTACAGGCCTGAGGAATCTGAACCTCGCTGGCAGGAGTACTGGGCGGAACGAAGTATTTTCAGGTACAATCCCGACTCGAAAAGGCCGGTATACTCCATCGACACTCCTCCCCCCACAGTCTCCGGGAAGATCCATATGGGTCATGTGTTCAGCTATGTTCAGGCGGAGGCGATGGCCAGGTACCACAGGATGCGCGGCATGGAAGTGTTCTACCCGTTCTGCTTCGATGACAACGGACTTCCCAGTGAGCGCTTCACGGAACGTGAGAAGAACGTCAGGGCTCAGGACATGCCCAGGAGGCAGTTCGTGGAGTTGTGCCTGGAGGTTACAAAGGAAGCGGAAGAGATGTTCCGGGATCTCTGGACAAGGTTCGGTTTCTCCTGCGACTGGGACCTGCTCTACACCACAATCGATCCCTGGGTCCAGAGGTTGAGCCAGAGGTCCTTTCTTGACCTGAACAGAAGGGGCCTGGTCTACAGGAAGAAATCCCCGACCCTATGGTGCCCCGAGTGCCGGACCGCAGTCGCCCAGGCGGAGACGGAGGACAGCGAGCAGGCGTCAGTTTTCCATGACCTCGAATTCCCTCTGGCGGACGGCACCGGTACTATTCCCATAGCCACTACCAGGCCGGAACTCCTTCCGGCCTGCGTCGCCGTCTTCGTGAACCCGGACGACCCCAGATGGAGGGGGCTTGAAGGGAAGAAGGCTGTAGTCCCGGTGTTCGGCCATGAGGTCAGGATACTGGCGGATCCCGGGGTGGATATGGAAAAAGGCAGTGGAGTGGTGATGTGCTGCACCTTCGGCGACACCACGGACATAGACTGGTGGCAGGATTACGGACTGGACCTGAGGATAGTGCTGGACAGCCGCGGCCACATGAACGGACTTGCCGGCTTTCTCGAGGGAATGTACTGGAAGAAGGCCAGGAAGGTCCTGGTGGACAGGCTTGTGGAAGAGGGCTTCAGGAAGGGCGGCCGCGATATAAGTCACGCCGTCAACGTACATGAAAGGTGCGGTACACCGCTGGAGTACCTTGTGAACGAGCAGTGGTTCGTAAGGATACTGGACCGGAAGGAGGAGCTTCTCAAGAGGGGCTCCCAGGTGAACTGGTACCCGCCCCATTTCAAGGTCCGGTTCGACCACTGGGTGGAGAACCTGAAGTGGGACTGGTGCATCAGCAGGCAGAGGTATTACGGGGTGCCCTTCCCGGTCTGGTACTGCACCGGCTGCGGGGAGCCGATATTCGCGCGGGAGGAGGACCTGCCGGTGGACCCCCTCGAGGACAGCCCGTCAGGACAATGCCAGAACTGCGGCGGTCGAAGCTTCGCCCCGGAGTCCGATGTTATGGACACCTGGGCCACCAGTTCCCTCACGCCCCAGATAAATGCGAAGTGGGGCGAGGATGACGAGAGGGAGGGACTGCTTCCCATGAGCCTTCGGCCGCAGGCCCATGACATCATAAGGACCTGGGCCTTCTACACCATCACCAAGGCTCATCTCCACTCCGACGACATCCCCTGGAATGATATCATGGTGAGCGGTCATGCCCTGAACCCCAGCGGCGAAAAGATGTCCAAAAGCAAGGGCAACGTAGCCGGCGACCCGCTGCTGGCACTGGAGCAGTACTCGGCGGACGAGCTTAGGTACTGGTCCTGCAGTTCCAAGCTGGGCAGCGACGTCCTGTTCAGCGAGGAGGTCCTGGGAGACGGAAGGCGACTTGTCACGAAGCTCTGGAACGCAGTGAAGTTCGGAGCCTCGCGGCTGGAGGACTATGACGAGGCAGCGAAGCCTGAACTCAGGCCGTACGACAGGTGGATACTCTCCAGCTTCACCAAGGCCGCCGGATGGGCCACGACGGGAATGGACGAGTACGAGTATGCCACCGCCATGAACAGAACGGAGCATTTCTTCTGGAAGACTCTCTGCGACAACTACCTCGAGATCGTAAAGAGCCGGCTGTATTCCGAGGACGACACCGTTGGCAGGAGGTCGGCCCAGTACGCACTGTACCGAGTTCTCTACGGCTGCCTCAGGCTCTTCGCCCCGGTGCTGGTCCATGTGACGGAGGAGCTCTACCAGTCAATATTCAGACCCCTGGAAGGTCACGAGAGCATTCATCTGGCGCCGTGGCCGAGTCCGGAATACATTGACCACCGGGCGCTCGAGTATGGCGACATGAGTCTCAGGATCATCGAGGAGGCAAGAAAGTTCAAGAGCGAGAGCAATCTCAGCATGGCGGCCGAACTGGAAAGACTGGAGGTGACAGCCCCCGAGGCTGACCTGCAGGGACTGAGGGAGATGGAGGACGACCTTCTCAGCGTAACCAGGGCACAAAGCATCATCTGGCTGGAGGGGAAGGATCTGTCGGTGAAGGTGTTCCCGCCGGAGGTCTGACCAGGTCCCGGTCGAGCTAGCGCCGGGCGCCCCTGTTCTTTATAAATTACGTGGTTGTACGGAAACTCATGCGAGGGGCGGATTATGGAATTTCCAATATTGCACGATCCCGGGAGCATAGACATGCTGCTGCGAACTGTATCCAAGACCGATCCACCCAAGGTGGTAAGTCATGATTACCTTGTCGATCTGGGCTTCAAGCGGGAAGTGGACGAGGGTCTCCTTAAGCTTCTCTCGTTCCTCGGCTTCATAGACGAGAAGGGACACCCGACCGTTCTGTGGGTCAACTACAACGACACCGACGCAGACGCCGACATACTAAGGGATTCAATCAGGAAAGCCTATGTCGGTCTCTTCGACAAGTACCCGCGGGCCTACGACGAGGAGGGAACGGTGCTGATGGACTTCTTCCGCAGCAGCACCGGGGCGTCGGACAGCAACACGGCGTACATGATACTCACCTTCAAGGTCCTGTGCGACCTGGCGGAGATGGGAGAGGAAAAGAAGGAGCCGAAGGTTCAGAGAAAACTGAAACCGGCTTCGCCTCCGACTCCAGTGGCGAAGGACACGTCGGAGAAGAGGGCAGGACCCCGCGTAGCGCCTGCGGAACCCGGACCCGCCGGAAAAACGAACCTGAGAGTATCACTGAATATCGACTTCGACCGGGAAGCGGATCCTGAGCTCCGCGATCTGGTGATCAGGCTGCTGAAAAGACAGCTGGAACTTTAACACAGACTTTGCCTTCAGTGGAATAGGATGAATTACACGAGAGGAGACCACTCACTAATGAAGAATTGCAGATGGCTTTTGCCATTGTTCATGATCGCCGCAGTCATGCTGGCAGTAGCATGCGGTGACGATGAAAACCCCCAGGGATCCGGTGACAACCCCACTCCCTCCACTCTCACCGCCAATCCTGGACTGAACAATTCCGCCTCCGGTTGGTGGACCATGTGTCCTGACAACGACTTTTCAGAGTACAGTCTATACCGCTCCACGACATCGGGTATTTCCAGCAATCCACCCGCCAGTCCTATAAAAACTGCTTCCAACGTGACTGACACGACCTTCACCGATGCCGGGCTGGACTGGGGCCAGACCTACTACTACGCCCTGCGCACCACCAACAGCAGCAGCAACCACGCCTGGAGCAACGAGGTTCAGGTCATCGTACCCGACTCCGGAAGCGGTTGCCAGTACCTGTCCTGCTACCAGGTCCAGGGCCAGCAGTCCACCTCCCCCTACGACGGGCAGGAAGTATCCGTCACCGGAATAGTGTCATCGGGGGGTGATGAGCTTTACGGAAGCCTTACCGTGATATGCGACGCGGGAGGCGGACCCTGGAGCGGTCTCGTCATGTTCGGCGACAGCGCCTCGTTCCTGGCCAGAGGTGACAGCGTCACACTGTCGGGTACCGTCTCGGAGTACTACGGTCTCACCGAACTCACGTACCTGAACAGCGTGCAGATAATCTCAAGCGGCCATGCGATCCCCGACGCGATCCCCCTTACCACTTATGCGGTGAACGACGAGCAGTACGAGAGCGTGATCGTTTCGGTCTCGAACGCCATCGTGCAGACAGAAGGTGAGCACAGCTACGAGATAGACGACGGAAGCGGCAGCTGCTACCTGGGCAACAGGGGTGATTACACCGAACCCTCCGTTGGCGACACGGTTGATGCCAGGGGTCCCCTGCTGTACGAATACGACGAATGGCGTATCCAGCCCAGGGACCAGGACGACGTGACCATCAACGGCGGCGGCGGCGGTGATGTCTACACATGCTACGAGATACAGGGCCAGCAGTCCTCCTCCCCCTTCGAGGGACAGACAGTCAGTGTCACAGGCCTGGTGGTTGTCGGTGGTGGTGAGTATTACTCGTCTACAGCGGCATACGCTGTAATAATGGACGCCGGTGGAGGCCCATGGGCGGGACTCACTATCTTCGGCAGTGATGTCGCAGGTCTGAACAGGAGCGACAGTGTTACTGTGACCGGGGAAATACAGGAGTACTTCAACTTCACGGAACTTGCATATCCAAGCAGTGTAGTTGTCCATTCCACCGGGAATCCCATTCCTGACCCGGAATCGGTCAGCACCGGCAATGCCGGCCAGGAGCAGTGGGAGTCCGTTCTCCTCGCGATCTCAGATGTAACGGTGACTGAGGATGATCTCGGTTACGGTGAATGGGCAGTTGACGACGGCTCCGGCGAGGTCAGGTTAGACGACCTTGGCGATTACTCATACACGCCCAGTATCGGCGATACGTTCAGCCAGATAGTCGGCGTGTGCTGGTACAGCTTCGATGTCTTCAAGCTCGAGCCCAGGGACGACAGCGACCTGACAAGGTAACAGGTCATTCCTGATCGGATATCACGGAAGGGGGCATGACATGAAATCTCGTGCCCCCTTTCCGCATCTTCCGCTCCTTACCCTCTCGAACCTCCGGCCGGCGGTATTCCTCCGCCGGAGGAACCGCTTCGTGGGAATCGCAGAGATCGGAGGTTCCAGGTTTGACATCCATGTGGCGGACCCGGGCAGGCTGACGGAGCTTCTATACCCCGGGAACAGTATTCTGGTGAGACCGGCTCCGATAGGTTCTCATCGCAGGACCCGCTGGTCCCTCATGGCGGGTATGGGTGAATCAGGCTGGGTCCTTCTGAATACATTCCTTCACAGAAGAATAGCTGAAAGCTTGCTTTCGAAGCCGGCCATATCCCCCTTCGGTGAGTTGAGGGCCTGGAAGGCCGAGGTTTGTCCTGCCGGCTTCGCAAGCAGGTTCGATTTCCATCTGGAGCCCGAAGAGGGAGGTCCTGTTTGGCTCGAGGTGAAGGGCTGCACACTGAAGCGGGGGAGGAGGGCTCTGTTCCCCGATGCCCCAACCACACGGGGGACAAGGCACATGAAGGAGCTCGCGGTGCTCTCCAGGGACGGGAACAGGTGCGCCGTGATGTTCCTTGTCTTTCCCGGGGGCGTTCAGTGCTTCGCCCCCAACGGCATGACCGATCCGGATTTCGAAGCGGCTTTCAGGGAAGCTCTGGATTCGGGTGTAACGGTACATCCCCTTCAGCTCGGCTTCAACGGATCCGAGGTTACTTTCTCTGACATGCTTCCCATCTGTCCCGGATTCTGAAAACCCTTATAGCAGTATTCGCTTATAAAATGGCTATAGCAGCCCGATGGGAGACAAAGCAACTTCGTTATGCCTATTTATTCAAGGAATGTTAGTCTAGGAACTGGCCGGAAGTTACGTACGACCCCGTCAGTCTCCGGATTCCTCGGTTATGAACCAGCTGGAGGTGTTCTCGCCCACGTTCAGTAGGTATCTCATGTTGTCCTTCTTCACCGCGGGGGGCAGGAAGCTGCCGCCGAAGGGCGCAAGACAGAGGAACTCGTCAGGGTCGGGCAGCTGGTCCACCACCATGTCCACATGGGGCACCGGCACCGGGTCCACCGGGTATTCGGCCATCTTCGACAGCAGCAGCTCGCGCAGCTGGCTCCAGGAGAGCCCCTCGCTGCTGAAACCCGCAGCCATCCTGTGTCCCCCGGCGCTTGTGAAGACCTCGCCCATGCTCACCAGGAAATCCGCCATGTCCCAATCTCCGTAGGAACGGGCCTCTCCCACCAGTTTGCCGTTTTCCCTGTGCGACACGACTATGGTTCCCCTGTGGGTTACGCGGCTCAGCTTGCTGGCCAGTGTACCGCCCATTCCATCGGGTATGTATTCGAGGAAGACCAGGTTCATGCCGTAGGCGGAAGCCTGATCGTCCCTCTCCCTGATTGCCCTGGAGAATATCTCCGAGAGTATCTGGGCCCTTCGCTTGCTCTGCCTCGTCAGTCTCTTCCAGAGCTTCCGGCACCTCTTGTAGTTCTCGTCGTTCATGAATTCCAGCAGTACCTTTATCCCGGAACCCTCACCCTTGCCTATGACGGACGTTATCGCGTGGCGAACCATAGCCCCTGTCCAGGCCCTCTGTCTTGCGGGCCACTCCTCCACCATCACTGCCAGGCCTCCGTTCAGGTCCTCCACACGCACCTGCATGAACCTCTCGAGAAGGTACCTGTTCCAGCCCAGGAACGGCACTCTGTCCGAGACCGTGCCCAGCGCCACAGCTGTCAGCAGTTCGGGCCGGTTCTCCCAGTGGGGATAGATGGATACAAGGGCTGCGTAGAGTACCGAGCATCCAGCCAGGTACGTGGCCGGTGGACCCGTTCTCTGCGGATTTATCATCCCGTGAGCCGCCGGCAGCGGGTAGTGGAGTGTATGGTGGTCGGTTATGACGACTCTTGCACCCCGTTCGACAGCCCACTTGACCCCTCTTACCGCTGAGCAGCCGTAGTCGACTGTAAGGAGAAGGTCGCCGCTCTGGAGGACCCCGTCCATCCTCTCGGGGAGCAGGCCGTAATCATCGGTTGACCTTCTAGGGAATATGGGGATCACTTTGAAGCCCTGGCCCCGGAGTATCCTCTGGCCTATGTAGATACCCGTGATGCCGTCCATGTCATCATGACCGTACAGCACCACCTTGCCCCCGCGTTCCTTCAGGCTGTGAAGCTCACGGCGAAGAACGTCGATGTCAGGAAGTACGGAAGACCAGTCGGGCCTCGGTGGAAGCCACTCCTCCACCGGATCGTCGGCTTCCGGGAACCTCGTCTCGAGGACCCTGTAAGCCAAATCTGCAAGCCTGCAACTGCGCCGCCGCAAGGCGAGTGCTTCCTTTCCAGCGCGCATTATCTATCTCCAAGTGTACGGTTTGGTCGCCGGGCCGACAGGGCAGAACACCAGAACGCCGGCTTTGCGACTTCTCAAAAAACAACACGATAGACTTATGTCTACGGGGACGATTGTCAACCTTTACCCGCGCCCCTTGAAACCTCCGCCGGCTCGGAGTACACTACCGGTATGGCAAAGATAATGGCCGCCGTTCTCATAGCCGCTCTCCTGGTCTCGACTTCCCGGGCAGCCTTCGAACCCGTTCCCGAGTCTCCGCTGCTTCAGGGGGGCATCGCCTCCTCCCTCTTTCCCCGCTCATCCCTTGCACTTGGCCTCAATCCCGTCTCCCTGGCCCTTCTGGAGGGTCCGGGCATTGCCGCGTCCGCCTCCAGGCCCTATGGCCTGAGAAGACTGGACAGGACCGCTCTGGCGGGCAGCGCCCCATTGGGCAGCTGTGTCCTTGGAGGCATGCTGTCCGTCACCGGAGATGAGACTTACACAGAGATGACCGCCGACGCAGGTTTCGCCTGGAAGCTCATTCCCAGGGTTGCGGCCGCGGTGGGGATTTCCGTCAGGAGGCTTCAGATAAGCGGTTACGGCAGGGCTCTCGGAGCTTCCATGAACGCTTCCGTTGTCTGGTCCCCTGCGGAGGGCATATACTCGACAGCCCTGATCAGGAGCCTGGCGCGGACTGACCTCGGGTCCTCCGGCGACCCTGCTGCGCCGAGATCGCTTGAGTTGGCGCTCGGGGTGGTCCCGGCGGAGAACGTGGTCATTGCCCTGGGGGCTTCGGATCAGGAGGGAGTGGACCTGGAGTATTCCGTGCATACCGGGTTCTCGCCGGTCCCCGGGCTTGCCCTCTGCACCGGTGTCCGCACCGGCCCGGCCAGGTTCTGGGCCGCGGCGGAGGTGTCCCTGTCCTCCCTGGGTCTCCAGTACGGTTACGGCGAGCATTCCTCCCTTCCCGGAACACACTCTATCGCCGTCTCATGGGGGAGCAGCGCTTTCAGGCCCGAAGCTCTTGATCTTTCCGAAGATGATGAGAACGGGCGGGAAGTGGTCTTCCCCCTGAACGTGAACACAGCAACCGAGGAACAACTGGAGCTCATTCCCGGCGTGGGTCCCGCCAAGGCATCGGCCATCGTTTCCTGGGTGCGTATGAACGGTCCGGTGAACTCCCTTGAAAGCCTGGAGGAGGTCCCCGGGATCGGTCCCTCTCTCATGCGGGTCCTAAGGGAATACCTGGTGGTTGAGTGAAGACGTTGATCATGCTTATTCCCCTCCTTCTGGTCGCGGTCCAGTCGGGGGCGGAAGGCGAACTCAGGACCAGGCTGCAGCGCAGGCTGCCCGATCCCAGGGGCATACTTGAGGACTATTATACCGGCGACGGGTGGGATTTCTACAGCCGGCTCATGTTCTCCACCGGCTTCCTGGGGTTCACATTCATGACCGACAAGTCATCCGGGGAGGACTGGGGGGACCTGCTGGCCGGGGGCGCTATCTGGACCCCCGGGCGAGGTCCCGTCACATCCGTCTCAGCCGGGTATCTCAGGGCTGACCTTGGCAGCGGGCTGGTCCTGGCGGCGCCCGGGAGCTTCTCCGATATGAGCGAACTCGCCATGTACAAGCCACCAGTGAGTAGGAACCGCATCGATCCTGCTGCTTCGCCATGGGGATGCAGGGACGAGCCCCTTACGGGAGCTGGGGTGACGCTGTCCCCCGGTGAGTTCGATATATCAGTGCTGGCTGCCCTCTCTCCGCTTGATTCCCTCAGCGGGGGCTATCACAGAACGCCCCCGGAGGTATCCGGACGTGGCGCTTTCGCCGAGAGGCTTGCAGCGGTCAGGATTTCCAGGGGCGGTATCGGACTGACCGCGGTCGGGTCATCAAGGTCTGTGGGTGGCGATTACGGATGGTTCAGGGCCGGCGCTGACTGGACGGCGGACCTCGGGGATCTCTGCACTTCAGGCGAGGTAGCCCTGGGCAAAGACTCCGCCGGCACAACGGCAGCCGGCTGGACAGCGCTTTCGATGCAGACACGGAACTTCAGGAACATGGTGATGGTACTTCGGAACCCGGCGGATTTCCCCGATGAGAGGGCTTCCGCCCCTGTCTCCAGACAGTGCGATCTGGGGGTGTGCATCGGGGTCCGATGGCGGGTCCTGCCGGCGACCGTCCTGAAGTCGGGAGCCGGGATCTATTTCACGGACGAGGAAGACCTCCTGCTGGCTTCCGCGGAACTCGAGCACCGGTTCCCATGGAGCATGGAGGGTTCCCTTGGTCTGCGCACCAGGACCGAGACGGACACCTTCGGCTGGAGAGGATGGCTGGGCACAGTCTGGAAGCCCCACTACCTCATCTCAGTCAGTACGAAGGTGCAGCTGTCCGGATGGCGGGATTCCGCGCAGGATTCCACCGAATCGGGCGCCGGCCTGGAGATGAAGCTCCGGTACAGTCCGGCTGACCGGGTCACCATGGATTTCGGCGGGGCGGCCTGCTCCACTGACGGCTACAACTCCAGGGTCTACGCTGGAGGCTCTTCCTTCCCCGGGGTTTTCGGCTCCACGGCCCTTTACGACAGGACCATCCTCCTTTTCACACAGCTTTCCTTCAGCCTCACGGAAGACATCGTGTTACGCGGCGCGGTGTCTCACAGGGTTGTTGAGGAAGCCGATGAACTCGGGTCAGGATGGGAGGAAACGGAGGGCGGTTCCAGGACGGAGCTGGGCTTCCAGCTTGACTACGCTTTCCGTTAGCTTCATCATTCCCCCCGTAACTCGGGACATGCGAAGGAGGAGGAATTGAGACCATCATGGGACGAGTACTTCCTGAAACTGGCCATGCTGGCCTCGGAAAGGGCCACCTGCCCCAGGATGCACTGCGGCTGCGTGCTGGTGAAGGACAAGTTCGTGCTCTCCACCGGATACAACGGATCCCTTCCCGGACTTGAGCACTGCGAGGATGTGGGGTGCCTCATCGTGGATGATCATTGCGTAAGGACAAACCACGCCGAGATGAACGCCCTTGCCCAGGCCGCCAGCCACGGGGTCTCCATCAGGGGCGCCACCGCCTACGTGACAAACATGCCCTGCACAACCTGCGCCAAGGCACTGCTTGCGGCAGGCATCGTAAGGGTCGTTGTCTTCTCCGACTACCGAGGGTCCCTTGCGGAAAAGTTCCTGGAGGAGTCCGGGGTGCCTCTGGAGAGGCTCCCCATGCCCTCCCGGGATATCGAGTACGACCTTGACGGCTACTCCTCGGCCAGAAAATTCGACTGATCTGGTTTTGTGATATGGTTATCGCCCAATGTCCCATTCTGGTGCCGGACCTGAAAATGGGACATTTGTCTAGAGGCGGACGGAGATGCCTGCCAGGACTGGCCAGTCCATACGATCCCTCTGGGAGACAGCAGCCTCGATGATATAGGTGCCCGAGGATGTGTAGGTGTACTGGATCCCTCCGAACAATCCCGTTACCTCTTCTTCCCCGGGAGAGAACCGGTACCCGGCTGAGAGCCGTAGTCCCGTCAGGTCCATTGACAGGCCGCCTCCGAAGGAACTCGAGGTGGAGAATCCCAGGGTCGTGCCACCGAAACAGTCCATTGAAGGGCTGAGCTTCCAGGATAGCGCCGCCGATACTTCCACGGGCATGGCCTTGCTGACGCCGTTCCATTCGGGGGGGACCCCGAGTCCCGTTACGGCCAATCCAGCGGTGCCAGAACCTCCCATGTCCGCCGCCAGACCCGCCGAGGCGGTGATGCCCGTTCCTGTCTGCTCGTCGATGTTCTCCCATGCGATTCCCGCGGAACCACCGGCACGAAGCCATGGCAGGATCGAGAGTGACGCGCCTGCAAAGGCGGTCCCGGTGGAGAAGGAGTACTCACCGGTGACCAGGCCGGATTCGTCCCTCCTGATGATCCCGCCCCTGCCCAGGTATGTGACACCCGCACCGAAGCTCAATGAACTCCCCCCTGAGAACCCGCCTGCAACGGAAACACCGGTGGTCTGGAGGTTCCACCTGCCGCCGGCAGCGGAGAACCCTGACGAAATGAAAGCCGGGTTGGCGGTTACGGATTCGGGTCCGGACGCGAGGGCCTTCCCCGAAGGGCCCATCATCATCACGGATGGAAAGCCGGGCGACGAGAGGACCAGGAGGTCAGCGGTGCCCGTACTCCCCCACGCGGCGGAAGCGGCAAGGAAGATCAGCGTGAGATGGTGAAGTACTCGGTGAATGACTCACCTCCCTCGATGACGAACACCGCAGCGTACAATCCAGGTGAAGCGAGCCCTTCACCGGTATTCAGGTCCCAGGTGTATGAGCCCCCGGCGGCACTCACGTCCAGCACCTGTTCACCGTTCAGGTCGTATACCGCTATTCCGCAATCAACACCGTTCTCCTCGTCCCATGCGAAAGTAGCCTGGGAGGTGGCGGGACTTGGGTACACGGCGAACTCGTCGACCATCTGTGGACCGCCCCCTTCCGGGGGCATCGTGTTGAAGTATACCCCCTCACCGTCTGAGGAGATGTAGAAGGTTCCGTCAAGGTCGGTGCGATGTATATCTATGTTCCTGCCGTTGAGCCTGGCAATCACTTCATCGTGGGGATGGCCGTAGGGGTTCCCGGCCCCGACGCAGATTGCGGCCATGGATGGATCCACCTCGGCCAGCCACTGGGTGCATGTGGACGAGACGGAACCATGGTGTGCCACTTTCAGCACGTCCGCGGATATGTCATCTATCACTCCCGTGGCCAGAGCTGCCAGGATGACATCCTCACCTCCGTTGGTTTCCAGGTCCCCTGTGAAGAGAAAGGATACCTGGCCGTAGGTGAGCCTTATCACAAGGGAAGAATTGTTTGTGCTTGAAGGCGACAGGGGCTCCACGGGGTGAAGCACCTCGACAGTCAGTTCAGTACCCCAGTCCAGAGTGTCCCCCCTGCGGGGGGTGACATAGTCCGCCCCGTTGTTCCATATGGCCTCGAGATAGGTCTCGTACGTCCAGGTGCCACTGTAGGGCCATCCGGAATCGTATGCTGTCGCCACAGGCATCGAATCGAAGACCGATATCAGCCCGCCGATATGGTCGGCGTCGGGATGAGTCCCCATCACGCCTTCCAGGTACGTGACTTCCAGGCTGTCCAGCAGGGGCAGTATCCTCTGCGCGCCGCAGTCCCATGTCGGGTAGTACGTGCTCATCATTCCTCCGTCTATCACGTAGTGCCTTCCCGCCGGGGTACATACAAGCATTGCGTCACCGGAGTACTCGTAATAGGTCGGATCTATGAAGAACACCACCAGAGGTTCCTGTGAGAGAAGGGGGGTAACGGAGAAACCGAGGATAAGCACGAGGATAGCTCTCAAGTATGTTTTCCGATCATCGTAATTGGACTGAAGCATTTCAGTCTACTGGACGAATGCCTTTATGAAGGCCCAGCTGTTCTGGGCGAAGGAATTCTGATAGACGCTGTTCTGGCTGCCCGGTGTCCCAAGGTCTCCCATGCCGAACATCACTGTGCAGTGGTCCCAGCTGGAAGAACTGTTTGAAACCCAGCCCGGATTGATCCTCTCGCAGGAGGCCCCGGGCAGGATGGACCAGGTTCCGTCGTAATCGATACTGTCGATGATGTTCCGTGAGCTGTTGCAGAGTGTCAGAGAACCGCTCTCGTGTACCCGGAAATTCCCGAACACCTGGTTCGCTGTCAGCCCGCCGTTCAGGGTCTCGTCACCGCAGGCGGCCATGACGAAATATCCATCCGGTGGAAGCAGGTATGTGGACAGGATTATTTCCTGCCCGTAGCTGTTGTACATCATCCATCCCGACAGGTTGACCCAGTCGCCGGTGTTGTTGTACAGCTCGATCCACTCCCCGTCCTCCTCTGTGCAGGAACTCTGAGGAAGAGCCATGAACTCGTTTATAACGATGCTGTTGGAGGAAAGAATGCCACCTTCCGCGCCCGGCGGCAGCTGTGATGACATTATCAGAAGAACAAGGAACATGACCACCTCCTGGCTACAAAGCAAATCCCGGAGGCCTGCCGATGATCAATTCAATCCGGCATAAACCTCACGATGTTTCATAGGAGGTTTTCCTTCTTTTGTCAACTGCTTCCAGCAAAAGAAGGAGGGCGCGCATTGCGCGCCCTCCACTTTACATGAATCAGCTAACGGCCCTAGAATATGCTCTTTATCGAGCCCCAGGTAGCCTGATCGAGAGCACCCATGATGTAACCCTCGAGTACGAAGGTTAGACCCTGGCCCTCGGTACCGTTGACGATTGGGGTGTAGCTCACTCCGCCGTCAAGGCTCTGCATTCCATTACCGGTGTTCTGCTGGTCCCAGATCACCACGGGCGGGTGCCAGGGACCGGAGGATCCGGTACCGTCGGCCTGGATGGTAAGCCAGTAGGTGCCCTCGGTAAGATCCCAGGGAGTGGAAAGCACTGCGGTGCAGGCCATGATGGGCCTGTCGGTGTTGGTGCCCGTGCCGGATTCGTTCACACGGTAGATACCGCTCCACTCGGCGCTGGTGAAGACGTTGTCGTAGGGATCGCCGGCGATCAGGGTGCCGGTGTTGGGGTTGTCATCGTAGACGCCCATGAACATGCCGTTGAGGGTGGGAGTGAGTCCGGAACCGGTCTGGTAACCGGCGAAGGTCACGGACTCGATTATCCATTCCTCACCGGAGGGAACCTCGAAATCGTCGGCCATACGGTAGTCGTAGGCCAGCTGGAAGCCATAACCGTACGTGGTTCCCCACGACTGGAGTATGGACTCGTCAGCACCACCAACGCCTGTGCCGGCGCTGTTCCACCAGGGACCATCGTCAAAGAGCAACGCATTGGGACCGTCCCAGACGGGCCCGCCCTGAGCGACGGCGAATTCGTTGGGCACTTCTGCCCGAAGACCTTCAGCAGCCTCGTTCGCGACCGCCAACGAAGCAAGAAGGATAGTAGCGAGAATGAAATACTTCATCTCTACCCCTTTCCAGGTTAGGTTTCGCACTAGCAAGACAAATAATAAGAATACAAAGCCCGGTGTCAACCTTTTGAAGACCGGTGGAGTATTCCGGAAGGAAGGAAGGATCAAAGCAGTCCGCGGCTTACTGACGGGTCGTCATCCTACAGGTACCCGAGGTTCCTGAGCATGGACTTGACCTCTGCGGAGTCCCTGGGTACAGGGTCCCATCCGCACGGTGTCGCCCAGAAATCCAGTACAAGACCAAGGTGGTGGCTGTCGGCGGGAAACGGAGTCCTTTCCATGGGATCCTCGGAAAGGTCGTACATGCAGGAACTGTCCGCAACAGCGAACCAGACCACTTTGATCCCGTCGCAGGTGACTGCAGCGGCAGACTCCTTGAGATGGGCCGTTGGGATGGGCCTGCCATTTGCGGGCGCACCGCTCAGGAGACTCACACCGTCGAGACTGAGCGAGTGGTCTATCCCCAGTTCCTCGAGCACAGTGGGCATTATGTCGAAGAGTCCCGCCTGAGTCGAATCCACCCTTCCTGATGGTATGCCGGGACCGGACATTATCAGGGGAACATGGACCACTTCCTGGAAAAGACTTCGGTGGAGTATCCCGATACTGCCTTCACGCTCCAGGAACGCTTCGCCGTGGTCCGCCGTGATTATCACTATGGTATTGGAGTCCTCGCCGCTTCCCCTGAGCCACTGGAACACCCTGGCCACCTGGCTGTCCACCCACCTGATCTCACCATCGTACAGACCCTCGAGATGCTCCCGTTCCTCAGGTACGGCCGCCCCGTCCAGGGAGTCCCTGGTCCAGTCCGAAAGCCCTATTGCACCGTTACCGGTAAAGAACTCGTCGAAGGGGGGGGAGGGTCATAGGGAGTGTGGACATCGTAGAGGTGTATTACCGCCAGGAACGGCCTGCCAGAATCGTCGTCACCCCTCCAGCGCAGGAACTGGTCCACTGTCTCGCCGGCCATTCCGTGTCCCATGTAGTTCACGTAGAAGGTCTGGAAGCCCCTGTGGAAACCGAGCCGTTCCGAGATCAGGTATACGTTGACGAAACCCCCGGTGGAATAACCATTTGAAGCAAGTACGGTGACCAGGGTGGGCATCTCGGGATCCATCCCCCAGGTCATCCAGTCGCGGGTCATGCATACCCCGTGTGACCTGACGGAGAGACCCGTGTATATCGAGGCGATGGAGGGCAGCGTCCATGTGGACTGGCTGGCAACCGATGACCAGAGCGTGCCGGAAGCCGCCAGGCTGTCAATTGAGTGGGAGGTGTCCCTGCCGTAGCCGTAGCAGCCGAGGTGGTCCGCCCTGAGCGTATCGATGATTATGAGGACCACGTTCGGTCCTGCGGGACCGGTCCCGCAGCCCGTGGCAAAAAGCAGAACAAGGCCCGTGAAATATCCGTGTATTGCTCTTCGCATCGTTCGTCCTTTCCTGACCGTATCGGCAGGATAACATAATAAACCCCCGATCCCAGCACCGGTAGGGCCGCACAGGCCATGAAACATAATGCGAGCCGCTGGACAAAGCCTGGTGTAAGGTATTTACACGAATCCACCCGCAGTGTATTTGTATTCTATATCAGAGTAGTCATGTATACGGAAGGGATATCATGAACATTGCCGCGCTCATTATTGCATCGCTCATGGCCTACGGGCCCTGGGAGTCAATAGGCCCCGAAGGGGGCGAGGTCAGGGCCATCCTGCAGTCCACACAGGACACCAGCGTGCTCTTCGCCCTGTCCGGTTCCAATCCGGCCCAGGTTATCCGTTCGCAGAACGGAGGCGGCAGCTGGGAGAACATTTCCGAGATTTCCAACTGCTACCCGTACGACATGGTAATGACCGCCGACGGCTCTCTGGTGGTGTTCGGCTCAAGCCGAACCTGGACCTCCGCCGACGGAGGCTATACCTGGAATGACACTTACATGTCCAATACCATCTTCTGGGATGGCGAGCCTCATCCGACCGAGGGCGGCAGAGTGTACGCCGCAGGGTACAAGTACGACGGTGCAAGCTGGAACATGTCCTTCTTCAGCTCCACCGACTGCGGCGCCGGCTGGTCGTATACGACCCTGGTGAATACCGTGAATACCTCGTACGGAAGATGCGTGGCCGTATCGGAGTCAGACCCAGATCAGATCCTGGTGGGGGGATACGAATACATGAGCGGCTACACGCCATACCTTTTCAAATCGGTGGACGGAGGCGCCTCTTTCACTGATGTAACACCTTCCGCCGCAGGGTATTACTTCAGCGGCGCCGATTTCCACCCCGCCAACCCTTCCATAATGCTCGTAGGGGACCTGATAAGCGTCTTCAGGTCCACCGACGGCGGTTCCAGCTGGACGAGCGTCGGCAATCCCACCTACAGCTACGACCTTACCTTCAGCGAAGTGAACCCGAACATGGTGTTCAGTGCAGGCATGAGTCGCATCTACAGGAGCACCAATGCAGGTCAGAGCTGGACGACCGTCACCAGCGGCCTTTTCGGCGATAATATCAACTGGATAGAGCCTGACGCCGTGAACAGCTCCATCGTGTATACCGGAAGCACAGCCGGTTTCTTCATCAGCTCGAACGGCGGGCAGTCCTGGACCTGCCAGAATTCAGGTCTCACCATGGGCAGGGCCCTTGCCATGGAGGAAGTGAACGGCTGGATATTCATGAACTTGGAATCCATGGGCCTCTGGAAGGCGCAGGACGGTCCGACCATAACCTGGCAGGAAGTGACCACACCACTGACCTGCGGCGACTTCTGCGCCCTCGAGGCGGTGGGGTCGAATACCATCCTTGCCCTTGAAGGAACCGGTTGAGGCAACGCAGAGCTCTACAGGAGCACAGACGGAGGTTCCGTCTGGACAATGATGGATTCCTACTACGGAGACGGTTACGACATGGTCCACCAGCATGATCAGACCATCTGGAGCTGCGGCTACAAGTATCTATCTCCCAATTACATGGGTGTAGCCTCGGTTTCCCACGACGCCGGAGCCACCTGGACCAGACACGTACTGTACTCAGGAACCGACTATGGCTACATCAGGGCGATCGCTGTGGATCCGGACGATCCCGACAGGGTCTTCTGCCTGGGCTACGAGAACGGAAGCTACAGGCTCTACCATACTCTGAACGGCGGTACTTCCTGGACCGGCACAGCAGCTTCCGGCTATACGGGAACACCCTGCGGCATGGCCATTTGCCCGGACAACGGCAATTTGATAGCCGCGGCTTCTTCCAGCGGCCTGTACTCCTCCAGCAATGCCGGAGCCACCTGGACGAAGGTAACCACAGCCTTCTCCGGCGCCAACGACCTGATGGAGTCCACGATCTTCGAAGGCTTGCTGATAGCCACCGTCAACCAGGGCGTATGGCTCTGGGAGGATTGGACAGGCGCACCGGTACAGGTGGGCAGCGACCTTGGACATCCGGATGTCGCCTGCCTTGCCGAATCATCGGACTACCTCTACGCAGGCACCGACGGTGGGGCCGCATGGCGCTCGTACAACGGGACCGGCATAGGGGAGCAGGGACCGGGAAGCCAGACCGCAACAGCTTTATCGGCAGCCCCCAACCCGGCCAGAGGGTTCTCGGTCCTATCCTTCGACCTTCCCTCACAGCAGGTTGTGGAACTGGCCCTGTACGACATAACGGGAAGGCGCGTACTGTCGGTGGTCGAAGGAATGATGGACCAGGGACGGAACAGCGTCACCGTAGACACGTCCGTCCTTTCACCGGGCATGTACTTCGCCAGGCTGACAACAGGCGAAGGTCCGGTCACGGCGAGGATGATTGTAACGCGCTGAAACGCGGATCAGATCATAGCGAGGGGGGGCCGGCACCAGGTTCCTGGAACAGGACTTCCCTGACGAGTCTCAGGACATCCCAGTTCCTGCCGTTGTCATCGTTGCCTCCGGTTGTGACCACTACGATATCTGCTTCCGGTATCACGGCTATGAACTGGCTGCCCCATCCGCTGGCCAGTATCACCCTCTGCTCGCCGCCGTCTGCCGGAATCGACGTCAGCCACCACAGGTAACCGTAACTGAAAAGCCCGTCAACGGGAAGGTGAGGCGAAGTTGATTCGGATATCCATTCCCGGGAGATGACCCTCTCGCCTTCCCGCAGCCCCTGCTCAAGGACAAGAAGACCGATCCTGCCCATGTCCCTGGGCCTCATCCGAAGCGATCCGTCCATCATCCGGTGACCTTCTGTCTCCCCGTAATCCCAGTCCCATACCTCGATACCCAGAGGATCGAAAAGCGTTTCCTTCGCGAACTCGTCCGGGAAAGACCCGGTTGCCTGGAGTATTATCCCCGACAGGAGGTTCACATCCGCGTTCACATACCTGAACTCGCCACCCGGAGGGCAGGCGGCTTCCCTTGCAAGGATCCTGTCGAACATCCCGGGGCCGGTGCCATGGACGTACTCGGCCTCTTCATCCGTCCAGTCGAGGCCCATGGACATTGTGAGGAGGTGCCGAAGTTCCAGGGACGAATCCGCCCCCGGGAAGTAGACGGTCAGAGGCGCGGTGACGCTTTCGATGAGCCCCCGGTCCATCGCCGCGCCCACAAGGAGGGACGAGACACTCTTTGTGCAGGAAGCCAGGCGGTGAAGGTCCTCCATGGAGTACCCGTGGAAGTACTCCTCCAGGACAAGCCTCCCTCCCGAAAAGACAAGTATCGAGTGGATCACTCCCGATTCCCCTGCGGCGATACGCGATACCAGCTCTTCCGCCGTCTCCCGCGATATCCCGGCCTCCTGACAGCTTCCAACAGGAATCCCGTCGCCCGTGCTTTCAGGCGGCGAGTAGACGTACTCACCATCCAGTGCCGCCAGTCCGGGGAGGCTGTCCGGGCATGTACGCACAAGGTCCATGGACACAGGAAGAGCGTCACGGGATGAGATCCCGCCCCTGATGACGCCGTCCTCCATCGAGCCTGAATAGGTGACGCCGGTCGCGTCCACGAAGATACTTATGTCCGGAGGAGACCATTCCACGCCGCCCATTGGCACCTCACTGTACTTTTTGCCGTCCCGCAGGCAGTGTATCACACCCGGGCAGCCATCCGATCCTTCTCTGAAGAACTGGAAGGCGAAGGTGTCCCCGCCGGCCCGTCCAGCCCAGACATCCGAATAGAGGATGCTTCCGGACTCTCCGCCTCCGGTACAGGCCGCGCTGATGACAATGAACAATGACAGTGCGGCTGCCAGAGTCTTTCTCATAACCCTGTTCCTCCTTAACCTATCTTCCTGATGCCCGGCGACGACCTCACTGATCGGGACCGGAATAATCTACACCAGTTCAGGTCGATCCGTGATGAACGGGTATGGAGAACCTGAATACGGTCCCCTGGTCCTCCGACGAGGCGAAGCTCACCGAACCGCCCAGAAGCTCCTCCCCGAGGAGTTTCATGGAATAGGTGCCAATACCCCTTCCGGGCTGGTCCTTCGTGCTGAAGTTCCTCTGGAATATCCTCTTCCTGGCCGTTGCGGGTATCACAGCCTCGTTCCAGACGGAGAAGACCATGCGCTCGCCCTCCGGATCGATGCTGATCCGGATCTCTCCACCTGGTTCCGTTGCCTCCAGAGCGTTGATCACCATGTTGCTGAGAACCCTCATCAGGAGGGACGAATCAGTGGTGACGACGGCATCGGGGATCTCACCCGGATAGACGATTCTCTTCCCCTCCTCCACCGGAGGTCCGGCAAAGAAGGCACGAAGCTCGTCAAGAATCTCTCCCGCGGTGTACCGCCTCCAGAGCGGCTGGTAGCTTCCGGTGCGGGAGCTGGAGAGTACCCTCTGTATGGCGACCTCGTCCGCAATTCGCCGCGAGGCGTGAAGGACGGCCGCGGCGGACCTGCATGTGTCTTCCTTCGCCAGAAGTTCGCTGGAGCCAAGGAGTATGCCCACCATGTTGCTCACATCATGGAAGAAGGTCCGCTCCAGCGCCGCATACCTGTACTGCTGCGTGATATCCTTCAGGAACAGCAGAAGGAACCTCATCCCCTGCACCCTGATGGGCTGGGACCTTACCATCAGGACCAGGTCGACATCCTCCCCGTTCATCTTTGCCTGCAGAGCGCAGAGTCTCTCCACCGGCCTGTCCTCACCGAGACTTGCCACGATGGCCACCGCCGCCCCGCAGCTTCCGCAGAACTCGGTGGTGCCGCATCCAGCTGGTTCCCCGCCGGAGTGGATGCACCGAAGGATGTCCCCCGGACGGAGACCCAGGGCCTCGGCGGGGCTGTCCAGGTCCAGCATCTTCATGAAGGACTCGTTCAGGGCAACGATCTGCCTGTGCTCGTCAAGGATGGCCAGCAGACCGCTGACCGTCTTCAGCAGTCCCGTGACAACGGGGCTGCCGCTGACCCATCTCACCTCTATTGAAAGCTGATTCTCGGTAACCCTCGGCGCAGGCGCGAAGCGGGTCTCCATCTTTCCCCCCTTTCCCGGCACGGGATGCCGCTCCAGGTTATTTACTTGTACTCACATGAACGATTGCTGTCAAGGAGGTGCCCTGAACAACCCGGCAGGACCCGGACGCTCGATCCGGCCGGGACGGTGGGGCTGCCGGGATGGATGACCATCCGGGGTGTTCTCCAGCGACTTCCAATCGTTATGTTTCCATGGCATAACCAGCTCCATTTCAAGTAAGGCAGTAAAGTGTCGAAAACCATCGTCATCTCATCGGATGCGAGAAAGACCGGCAAGACCCTTCTCGGAGAAGCCCTTACGGCCCTCCTGTCGGGCTCCGGGCTATCCGTCGTCTGCATGAAGCTATCCAGGGATGGTCACGGACCCGATTCACCCACCTCATCTCCGGGGCCTCCCGGATCGGACACCTTCCGTTACCGAAGTTCCGGGGCGGAGGAGACGGTCTTCTTCAAATTCTCGCGGACTGATGAACTCAGGGCATTCATGGAAAACAGTCCTTCCCGTGCCGACGTCAGGATAATCGAGAGCAACTCGGTCCTGGAGGTCATCGAACCTGACCTTCACATCCACATCTGCTCCCGAAGGGAAATGAAGCGCTCCGCCGAGGGTCTGCAATGGAAGGCTGACCTTGTTGCGGAGGGCCCGCTGGATACGGATACGGCAGGGAGGCTCGCCGGACTTGTTCCAGCCCTGATGGGAATGGGCGCCGTCTCGTCCATCACAGTAGGCGGCAAGCACTGGCTGAACATCCAGGGTGACCCGCTCTTCGGGGAGGGAAGGATGGACCTCCTGAAGGCCGTCAGGGAAACCGGGTCCATACTGCAGGCGGCGAAGTCTACGGGGATCCAGTACAAGAGAGCCTGGGTAATGCTTCATGACGCCGAGAAAAGGGTCGGGGCCAGGCTGGTCTGCAGCGGTCGCGGAGGCGAGGGGGGGGGAGGTTCCAGCATCAGCCCCCTGGCCGAGAAGCTTCTTGAGATATGGGAGAACTCCGAAAGGGATTTCGAGGACATGCTGAAAAGACTGGAGATCCGATGATATCCGTGGAACAGGCGCTCGATACGGTCCTGAGCAGTTCCGGCGCCCCGGAGAAGGCGGCTGTCCGGACCGCCGCGGCAGCGGGGCTGGTCCTGGCGGAGGATGTCCTGTCGGACATTGACATGCCCCCGTTCGACCGCTCCGCCATGGACGGCTTCGCAATCAGTGGCGAGGCCGACGAGCACAGGCTGCTTGAGGAGATAACCGCAGGCGATGCCAGGCACGTCACACTGAGACCCGGTGTAGGGTGCCCAATCATGACCGGGGCACCGGTCCCGGAAGGTGCGGACCGGGTGGTGATGGTGGAACACGCGAGGGTCGACGGCCGGGTCCTGCGCGTGGAATGCGTTCCCGCGCCTGGAGCCAATATATGCTGGAAGGGCGAGGATATAAGAAAGGGAGAGGTGGTCCTTTCCCGTGGCACCAGACTCTCGGGGCAGCACCTCGGTATCGCCGCCATGGCAGGCCGGGGAGTCCTGCAGGTCTACCGCAGACCCGGGATAGGCTTGGTCACAACGGGAACCGAAGTGGTGCCCGCGACATGGGCTCCCGCACCCGGCAAGGTCAGGAACGCCAACCTCCCCCTCATGGAGTCCATCCTGTCGATGAACGGATTCACCGATACGGTGATGTTGCACTCCTCGGACGACCCGGACTCCCTGAAGGAGACCTACTCCCAGCTTCTGGACTCCTGCGGCGTTCTCATCACGGCAGGGGGAGTATCGATGGGCACCAGGGACTTCGTTCCCTCCGTCCTGGAATCCCTGGGAGTCGACCTTCTGTTCACGGAAGTCGCCCAGAAGCCGGGGAAGCCCCTGACCTTCGGTCTGGGGCCCGCGGGTCAACCGGTGTTCGGCCTGCCCGGAAATCCGGTTTCCGTCCTCGTCTCCATGGAGGAGTACGTGCTTCCACTCCTCCGCAGGATGTCAGGTCTGGGCAGTTTCAGAAAGAGGACCTTCCACGGAAGGATGATGTCGGCCTGCTGCAAGAATCCGGGAAGGCTCCACTATCTCAGGGTGAAGGCAACAGAAGCGGATGGTCCCGCCTGGACACTGCATCTTCCGAAAACCTCGGGTTCCGGGGACCTGATGAGCACTTCAGCCGTCAACGCGCTTGCCCTGGCGGAGCAGGATCTTCCGGCCGTCAGCGAGGGGGACCTGCTGCCATTCCATTTCCTGAGCACTTCCGCGGGGGAGCTCTCCTTCGAATGATGGACTCCAGGAACAGGGAGATCGACTATCTGAGGCTCTCGGTCACCGACA